>CACCCI010000062.1:0-2064 GCA_902544495.1 uncultured Prochlorococcus sp. | reverse complement strand
CTTAAAGTGGCTTTTTTATTTATTGGTTAAATGAACTAACTTGTATAAGTTTTGCCTCTGTAGGTTAGTTCGTTATGCTGCTTCTTAGCGGCATCTTTGTTCTGGACGTACTTTTGTCCTCTGTAAATTAGAGTCATTTTTTAAGCTCCGTTTTCGCTTAAGTCCCCGTTCCATGGCTTAAGTCGATCTGCGGCTTGCTAAACGCAAGTTGAACGTTTTGGTAGCAGTTGCTACAAATTTATACTAACATCTTGGAAAATTATTTGTCTAGGTTTTTGATAACTTAACTTTATACATTGAAAATTAAAAAGATTCTACTAAGGAAATTTCTGTTCTTCTTTGTGTGTTTTCATTCAGGTTACATTTTGTTCGTTTTTGAGAAGTATTTTTTTTTTAATGAACTTTTAAATGTAAAATTCTTAAGATTATAAAATTTGTTTTATGTTTTCAAGAGGCAAAAAACCTACAGTAAAAAAATCCGCAATAGTTGAAGAGACTCCATTATTTGCACAATTATTACCATTCGCAAACAGAATGAATGATAAGGTTCAATTGGTAAATGCTTTGGCTTTTACTTTTATAATGGGATTCTCAATTTTTGGAATTGCTCTATGGAAACTATCAGGGCTGACCTAATTATTTAATTTTTGCAAAGAATCAATTTTTGATTCCTTGTTTTTAATTATGGTTATTAACCATCTAGATGCTAGACCTCTGGATATTGATCTATTTTTTAGTAATCTACATATATAAATATGTAGATTTTTTTCGTTTTTGGAGTTAAATTTTTCCTCAAAACTTAATATGTCCTCTTCTGATGTTCTTTTTCTTAGCTCATCCACTAATGCATGGCTAGAGGAATCATTAAATAAGTTCCCAATATTTAAGCTTAATGTCATAAATAATTTATGTCCCTATTAAAGAGGTAGCCATAAATTAAATTTTAAAAAACTAATTTATATTTTTTATTTACAAATAATTCCAAATTTAATCTTTTGGTTTAGCCAGAGGAAGTAGGCACTTATCTGAATCACAACCTGCTGGTCCTGCTTCAGATAGTTCTCCAACGTCATATTTATTAAGAGCGTCAAAGAAGTCGTTATTGACTTTCCTTTCTATAACTTTATTTTGCAATGATATATATTCCTCTTTACTTATTGGTTCAAAGGGTAATCTCGGGAAAGTAGCATTAGCACTAAATCGTGCCAACAATGCCGCTGAAATATATCCCTCATTATTTTCGATTGCATTATGAATAGCCTTAGCTAAATCCTCGATTTCATTTTCTCTAAATTCTACGGTTGCAGAGGTATTATGCTCTGTGTAAAATTTCTGCACTTGCATGTAAAAATCAAATTGAGCTAATGCTGAGAAATTATTGATATCTATTTGGTCTGCGCCCTCTATATTTGCCCAACTAACTTCTGTAGGGATTTCAACCAACCATTCTGTACATCTTGGATCAAATGGATTATCGAGCAAGCAACCATTTTCATCTTTATCTGATTGAGATGGAACAACCGAGTAACCATAATCCATGCAGGCTAGGGCGATTGGGTCATTTTTTCTGAAAGTTATTCTTCTTATGAATCTTTGAGCCTTTGGAGGATGCCATCCTGGAGCTGCTCCAGTAAGAAGACTTTTAGTCCCCGCTGGCTGAACTGTTGTGCATCTATTTGGTCTCCTTAGATTATGCTTATCACAATATTCCCATACAGTTTCTTTAACTATTTTTCTCCAAGAATCTAAGAATTTAGCTTCCTTTTCTTTGAATACCTTCCCTTCTTCGTTATTTGGCCTTCCTGCTTCCCACCATTTCAACCATGGTGTCCCAAAGGCATGGACACAAAAATCAAATAATCCAGTGAAACTTACTCCCACAATAGGATCATATTCCCTACTTTTTCTGTAACGCTCAACTTCAAATTCATGATTAAGTAAGCACGCTACAGAAAGAGCTGCTGCTTTAAAAGCCTTTTTTTGCTCTTCAAAATTTCCTGGATCAATTTGATTTAAATGAACTTCAGCCAAATTGCAGTGGAAATCATTTCCCAAGATCTCCCC
>CACCCI010000061.1:0-2162 GCA_902544495.1 uncultured Prochlorococcus sp. | reverse complement strand
TTCACCGTTTGAACCATCATTCAAAAATGAATTAGATAGTTCAATACTCTCTAAATTGGAGTATTTTGATATTTCATCTACGTTTGCTTCACCAGCAAAAGCAGTAAATGGAGCTAATAGTCCTAAAGTTGCAGGTGCTACTAGCAAGCTTTTAAAAAGCTTCATAAATTTCCTCACACGAAATTAATATAAAGATAATGTAAAAGTTTTTTTTTTACAACCTTAAGTAGACAAATATCAAGCTGGCTATTACTAAAAAATTTCTACTTAAAATTTAGATCTGAGAATTCTGTTTGTTTTGATGATTTCAATTGCAGGTTCCAAAAGCTCTTTATATTCTTTCCAGATACCTATAGAAGAGGAATAAAATTTCTTTCTTATTTGAGCACTACTAGCAGTGAATACATTTCTTTTATTTTCATGTGGAGAAAGGTATTTTTCATTCCAATCCCAATTAAGCCAATTTATGATCTGAGGGATAACATCATTAGGTTTTTTAATTAGATCTTCGTAATTATAGTTATATATAATTTCACTATATTTAATTTTATATTCTTCCATAGTTTCAAAATAGTGAACATATAAGTTAGAAATATCCTGTAAAGAGAAAGAGAAAGACTGATTTAAAAAGTTTGCCCGATAAATGGATAAGATATTATCAAGAGGATTTCTCATACAATTTATAATTTTTGCTCCAGGGAAATAATGTGAAATTATGGGGCAGTACTTATAATTAAATAGATTTTTGTCGGTATAAATAATAGAAGATTTAAATTGATTTAAAACTTTTTTTTTGTAAAGGTCATAAACACACTTAATATCTTTAATATCCTTAAGTGATTCTTCTAAATAGTTAACCTCGCCCATATCAATAACTTTAGAATTTAAACTCAAGATATTTTCAAGTAAGGTGCTACCCGATCTCGGCATCCCCACAATAAATACAAAATTACAAGAATCCTTGAATTTTTTATTTTTTGAATTTTTGAATTTTAACGATCTATAAAATTCAGTATGTTTGATTTTTAGATTAGAATCAGATTTTTTATGACGAAGACTTTCATCGTTTGCAATTTTAAGATATTTTGCACTTTCTTTAAATTTTTCTTTTTTATGTAATATATTTGAAATTGCAAAAGCAGCGTAGATTTTTGAGTTTGGATTGAGATTATCTAGGTTTGTATTTAATAAAAAATTTAATTCATTTTTATGATTATTAAAATCATATATCCCAGATAATTCATAAAAGCTATTAAAGTCAAATTTATTTTTTGAAATAATAAATAAGTTCGTCTCAATAGCAAGTTTTAATTGGCCTGAATTTCTATAGAAACATGCTAAGTTCTTATAAAAAGGCATGAAATTAGGGGATAAATTTATTCCCTTTTTTAATATTTTTATACCTTTACTTAATTGATTCTTATCTCTATAAAGAATACTTAAATTTAAATAAGCCAACTCCAATCTTTTATATTTTTTGATTAACCATAAAAGAATTTTCTCTGCTTCTTCGTACTCTCTTTTATTTATATATGCATTTGCAATAAGGATATTTACTCTTATTTCTTTATTATTATCTTTTTGAACATTATTTTTTAAAACCTTTAAAATTTTCAATGCTTCATCAAAATTGTACTTGTTGATGTATATTTCAGATTTTAAAATTTTATAAATATCATTATGTATTGATATTTTTATGGCTTTATTTATATAAGCTAATGCATTATCTAATTTTCTCCATGCAAAGTACAAAAGAGCAAAATTATAAAGCAAATCTCCATTTTTAAGATCAGTTTTTATAGCCTTTTGAAGTACCTTCTCAGCATCATTAAATTTATACTCAATTCTTAATATTTCAGCTAATAAAATATAAGAATTTATCGATAATGGGTAATTATTAATTAACTTTAAGAATACTTTTTTTGCTAAGTTAAAGTTTCTTTTCTCCTTACAAAAAAGACCATAAGCATAAAGAAAATCAAAAGAATCACTATTTTTTTTTAATAGTTCTTGATAAATTTTATCTGCCTCTAAAATTTTACCTTCTTTTTGCTTTATTTTTGCCAGCTCAATTTTTTTGTATAATTCAATATTTTCCAATATATTTTCTTTTGAATTTATACATAATTATACTTATTTAAAATATGAATCAATGAAAAATC
>CACCCI010000060.1:0-2248 GCA_902544495.1 uncultured Prochlorococcus sp. | reverse complement strand
CTGCCTCTCTTACCGCGGCAGTGAAAGCAAGTCTGTTATCGGTATCAATGTTGACTTTCCTAACTCCATTTCTTATTCCCTCTTGAATCTCTTCAACAGGTACACCATATGTTTGAGGTATTTCACCACCATATTTGTTAATGATATCCAACCATTCCTGAGGCACTGAACTAGATCCGTGCATTACAAGATGTGTATTTGGAAGTGCTTTATGGATCTCAGCTATTCTACTTATTGCAAGAACTTCTCCCGTAGGCTTCCTTGTAAATTTATATGCACCATGACTTGTACCTATAGCAATTGCTAATGCATCGACTTTTGTTTTGGCAACAAAATCTGCAGCTTCTTCAGGATCAGTCAGAAGCATATCAGTAGAAAGTTCACCTTCAAATCCATGACCATCTTCAGCTTCTCCTTTCCCTGTTTCTAATGAACCTAAGCAACCTAATTCTCCTTCAACACTAACTCCAACTGAATGAGCAAAATCTACAACTTTTTTAGTAACCGCAACATTATATTCGTAACTAGCAGGTGTTTTTGCATCAGCCTCTAGAGAACCATCCATCATTACTGATGTGAAACCATTTATTGCCGCTGAATAGCATGTTGATGGCTCATTACCATGGTCTTGGTGCATTACAACTGGAATATTTGGATATGTTTCTGTAGCGGCAAGGATTAGATGACGTAAGAAAATTTCTCCTGCATAATTTCTTGCCCCTCTTGAAGCTTGGAGGATAACTGGACTATCAGTTTCATATGCTGCTTCCATGATTGCTTGAACTTGCTCAAGATTATTAACATTGAAAGCTGGAATACCGTAACCATTCTCAGCAGCGTGATCTAAAAGTAGTCTTAGTGGAACGAGGGCCATAATTAAAATAAGTTAAATGCTATATAAAGCATATGTTTCCGAGAGTTTAGTATAAAGAGGTATCAAATGTCACGTCATTAGATATACAAAATGCCAAATTAAAGAAACTTATTTTATGACCCAGATTGTATTTTTAGAATTTTTTAGTTAATAAGTGTAGCCTGCTACAAACAATTGCTCATCAGATGAAGGTTGGGATCCTGCTACATAGGAACCTTTTGAAGCTTCAGAGTTTGCTTGGGCTCTCGCTATTAATGCTTTTTGACCTCCTTCAACATTGCTTCCTTTCCAGGCTTTTAAGCATGAGTGCTGTAATGCTCTTCCATAGGAGAATGAAACATTCCATAAAGCTTTCCTGTAAAGAGTATTCATATTATTTAAATAAACAGAAGCAGCTTCTTCGCTTAACCCTCCTGATAAGAAAACTATTCCAGGAACAGATGCAGGAACGCATCTTTCCATAGTTCTGATTGTCATTTCAGCAACTTTCATAGGATCAGCCTTTGTTGGACAATCTGCCCCATTAACAGTCATAGAGGGTTTTAATAGAGTCCCTTCTAGAAAAACTCCATTTGCTTGACAGGCAATATAAACCTGCTTTATTACCTTTTCTTGAACTTCAGCGGTTTTTTCAATAGTATGGTCGCCGTCCATTAAGATTTCAGGTTCAATAATTGGTACTAACCCAGATTCTTGCACTGATCTAGCATACCTAGCTAATCCCCAGGCATTCTCTTGAATTGATAGTTTTGAAGGACAACCATCATTTGTAATTTGCAGAACTGCTCTCCACTTTGCAAATCTGGCACCTTGTTCATAATATTTTGCGGCTCTTTCAACTAACCCATCTAGGCCAGAGCAAAAAGTTTCTACATCTCCTCCTCCTGGAAGTGGATTTAGGCCTTTATCGACCTTTATACCTGGAATAATACCTAAATCATTTAGCTTCTTAACCATTGACTCGCCATCTTGGTGATTCTGATAAAGAGTTTCTTCGAAGAGGATTGCTCCACTTATATATTTGCCAAGACCTTCTGTAGTAAAAAGCATTCCTCTATATGCCTTCCTGTTGTCTTCAGTGTTCTCAACGCCAATTCCAGCGAGTCTTTTACCTACTGTTTTAGTGGATTCATCTACCGCTAATATTCCTTTTCCTTTAGAAGCTAGTAATTGAGCATTTTCTATAAGCTCATTTTTGTAATAATTTAAAGCCATTCTTTAGTAATTCAGTTCAATTGATTTTTCCAGAATATGAAAAAAAAATAAAATCAATCCAATACTTTATCGGGTGATAATTGCTACTTATAAATGTATAGCCTTAAATTTTGATACTTAATCCACTTTTGGAAGATTCTCTAATGGCTTCGCAAACTT
>CACCCI010000059.1:0-2369 GCA_902544495.1 uncultured Prochlorococcus sp. | reverse complement strand
CATCAGAGGTGAATGCGGTTATTTGACCTGTCACATCAGTTGTTCTGATGTAGAACTGAGGTCTATATCCAGCGAAGAAAGGAGTATGTCTTCCGCCCTCTTCTTTTTTGAGGACATAAACTTCTCCTTCGAACTGAGTATGAGGGGTAATAGATCCTTTCTTAACAAGTACCATTCCTCTCTCAATATCTTCTTTCTGGACACCACGTAAAAGTAAACCAACATTATCGCCAGCCATACCTTCATCAAGAAGTTTGCGGAACATTTCAACACCAGTAACAGTTGTTACTCTTGTGTCTCTTATTCCAACTATTTCAACTTCTTCTCCAACCTTAACTTTACCTCTCTCAATTCTTCCAGTAGCAACAGTTCCTCTACCAGTAATGGAGAAAACGTCTTCTACTGCCATCAAGAAAGGTTTATCAACTTCTCTTTCAGGCTCAGGAATACTAGCATCAACTGCTTTCATTAATTCTTCAATCTTTGATTCCCAAGTTGAATCACCTTCAAGAGCTTTTAAACCAGAAACTTGAACGATAGGAATATCATCTCCAGGGAAGTCATAACTATCTAATAGTTCTCTGATTTCCATCTCAACAAGTTCAATGATTTCTTCATCATCGACCATATCGCACTTATTGAGAGCAACTACAAGAGCAGGAACTCCAACCTGTTTAGCTAAAAGAATATGCTCTTTTGTTTGAGCCATAGGACCATCTGTGGCTGCGCAAACAAGAATAGCTCCATCCATTTGGGCAGCACCTGTGATCATGTTTTTAACATAATCAGCATGACCTGGGCAATCGACATGGGCATAATGTCTGCCTTCAGTTTCATATTCAACGTGAGCTGTATTAATGGTAATACCACGCTCTCTTTCTTCAGGAGCACCATCAATGTCTCCATAGTCTTGAGCTTGAGCTTGACCTTTTTTGGCTAATACATTTGTAATAGCAGCAGTTAGTGTTGTTTTTCCATGATCAACATGGCCAATAGTACCTATGTTGACATGTGGTTTGTTCCTTTCGAACTTCTCGCGAGCCATTTGAATTAAAGAATCGAGGGTTTAAGAGTGTTTTAGTTTAGAGATCAGGAGTTGCCCTGATTCTTGGAAATGATAGCTTCAGCAACATTACGAGGAACTTCCTCATAATTTGCGAACTCCATTGAAAATATACCCCGACCTTGAGTCATTGATCGGAGTTGAGTGGCATAACCGAACATTTCGGCTAAGGGCACTTTGGCCTGTACCTTAGACAATCCATCATCAACAGATTGTCCTTCTACTTGACCTCTTCTGGAAGAGAGATCACCAATTACAGAACCAAGAAAATCGTCAGGACTTTCGACCTCAACTTTCATCATAGGCTCTAAAAGAACAGGATTGCATTTTTTAACCCCGTCTTTAAAAGCCATGGAGCCTGCAATTTTGAAGGCCATTTCAGATGAGTCTACATCGTGGAATGAACCATCGACTAGTGTTACTTTTACATCAATGAGTGGATAACCGGCAAGAACACCAGATTCACAGGTTTCTTTCATTCCATTAGATGCAGGACCAATATACTCTTTTGGAACAGCTCCGCCAACAATTTTGTTTACAAATTCAAAACCTTTACCAACTTCAGCAGGTTCCATTTCAATAATTACATGACCATATTGACCTTTTCCTCCAGTCTGTCTTGCATATTTACCTTCGCCTTTAGAACTAGACCTAATTGTCTCTCTATATGAAACCTGAGGAGCACCTATATTTGCTTCAACTTTGAATTCCCTTAACATCCTATCGACAAGGATTTCTAAATGCAACTCACCCATACCTGCAATAACAGTTTGATTTGTCTCAGGATCTGTACTTACCCTAAAGGTTGGATCCTCTTCAGACAAAGCCGTTAAAGCTTTTGATAATTTTTCCATATCTCCCTTAGTTTTTGGCTCAACAGCTACCGAAATAACTGGTTCAGGAATGAATAATGTCTCCAATACTATTGGATCTTCTGTGTTACAAAGGGTGTCACCAGTTGTTGTGTTCTTAAGACCTAATACAGCTCCCAAATCTCCAGCCCTTAATTCATCAACCTCCTCTCTTTCATCAGCCTTAAGAATAACTAATCTAGAAATTCTCTCTTTAGCATCCTTGGTAGAATTCATTACATAACTACCTTTTGAAAGAACACCAGAATACATTCTTACAAAAGTTAATTTGCCATAGGGATCTGACATCACTTTGAAAGCTAAAGCACTGAAAGGAGCATTATCATCCGAAGGTCTAACATCTTCTTTGCCACTTGGCAAAACACCTTGTATTGGTTTTACATCAACTGGAGCTGGCAAGTAATCAACAACAGCGTCTAGTACAAGTTGGACCC
>CACCCI010000058.1:0-2374 GCA_902544495.1 uncultured Prochlorococcus sp. | reverse complement strand
ATGACTTTTGTCGCTTTTTTGTCGCTAGAGAAATGAGTGTTTTGTCGCTTAAAAATAATTATTTAAGTGATTAAATGGTTAATTAGTTTTTTAGAATTTTAATAAAATGTTTTCTAAATTATTTGATCAAAATTTAGAAATCAAAATGTTGTGAAAGAAGGAGTGAATGGGCCACCTCCAAATCCTATAGATGTTCTTCCAGTAGGAAAAACTGACATACCTCTATCAGTAATTGTAAAACGAATTTCTAAGCCATTTGTTTGCTCAGTAATAACTACCGGATTTGTTGGTGAAAAAACACCAAATAGTCTTGTTGAACTGCCGCAATTAGCTTGAGAAGTGGCAGAATAAGTTCCTCCACTTACATTCGCAAGAACTGCTTTCATAGTTCCAGTTGTACCAGTAGTAAATGTTTCTGAGGCAGCCATCATTCTGTTCTCTTCAAGTGGCTCACATTCTGTACCTTTATCAAAATCAACTAAATTCTGATTCCATTCAGCATTATTTGATTCCGAGGTATCTGCTGAGCCAGAAGATGTTGAATAATATTTAATATCGTTGATTGTATAGTTTCCTTTTAGTCCAAAAACATTTTTTATCTTTACATAAGCATGTGGGTAGCTTCCCGCAGATGGTCTAGTATCGGTTCCTCCAGTGAGTGTTTGAGAAGCACCTCCTGCAAGGTTTACTAAGCTTCCATTTGAATTTGTGAATGTTGCAGCGCAGCTGCTTTCATCAATAGCATAATCAGTAATTACATCATCGTTACTATTGACATAAGTACCTGCAAGAGGATCTGCTGTACAAAGTCCCATTTCATAAATTGTTATTTTATAAGTTTCAGGAGTTATATAGCAGCCATCACTAAGAGAGCTTGGATTTTCTTCACAAGCATTTGCCAATGCTTTATCCGAAGAATTAAAGAGATAACCAAAAAAACAGATACCTAATGCTGCTGATATTCTTGAGAAGTTTTTAGTAATTGAAATCATTTGAGTTTTTAGTAGGGAATTTTTTAAAAATCTGAGGAGAATCAAACACCTTTGGCTCTATTTGAGAAGGTTCCGCTAGACCTTTCCAATAAAACATCATATTTTCGTTTTACTGGCTGGATCATTTGAGTGATCATATTTTTCTTGTAATTTTCTTTCTCAAACTTCACTGGATTTCCTGTTATGTTCATTCTTAAACCAAAGAATGTTTCATCTGTGCCAGGTAGAGAAGTATTTACAGTTGTAGATGCTGCAGCAATCTCATTAGATACATAAGCTTCTAGGCCTACATGAGGAGTGGCTTGCCAGCTAACAGATCCCTCTATTCCGGAATTGTCTTGTGTATTTTTATAGTCCCAATTAAAACCTCTTACAAAAAAGGCTATCTCTGGATTATTAGGTAATCTATAACCTACTTCCACATCCCATCCTGGGACTACTCTTTCTGAGTAGGAGGTGCCATCAACGGTGACAGATTTTTCATCTGTTATGGACACATACCAGTTATTTCTTAATTCAAAATCTTTCCAAAAATATTCTCCACCTAATCCAAGTCTGCTATGAGCATCACTGTAATCCGTCATTCTGTAATCCCAGAAAGCATTAGCTCCAACCATAGAATCATCATCTGGACGATGTCTTATCCCTAAACCTAAGTTTGTTGTGGATCCATCTGCATTAGTTGCAGTCGCAAATCTGGCTTGAGAAAAAGCAAGAGTTTTAAGATCCCCTTCATTATCTTTTGCAAGCTCTCCAAGTTTCATCAAGCTATTAATAGAGAAACTTGTATCTGATTCTGTTCCGCCAGAAATATTTACGGTTGTTTGAGCAAAAAATGGAATCTTTTGGATCTGACTATTAGCTTTTGAATTTGCAAAGTTAAATCCAGCATCTACTAATTTCCTTTTACCATCATTAGCCATGATGTTTGTATATTCACTTCCTTCTGCGCCATTATTCATTAATGGAACAAATTTGGTGGCATAAATAGATGCATCGATTATGTATTTATCTAATTTGTCTTTTGGTACATATATGTCTTGCTTATATTCAACTTGCTCAAATTTGATTTCTTCAAATTTGTATTCGTTAGCTGAAAGAGGCAAAGTAGAACCCAAAGCAATTGCTATCAGATAAAAAGTCTTGGAGAGGTTCATTAAAGAATAGTTTTCATTATTATTGTTGATTTTTTAAAAAAGTCTAGCTTTAGAGAGAAAAGTACACATACCAAAGACGCTTAAGACTTTATGGGCTAAGAATAATTTTATTTGAAGTAATAAGGTTTAAACAAAAAACTTATAAAAATCTCTAATTCAGCGGCACCCGCGCTAGTAAAGCTTTGTCGCTTTCCATCGCTTTTTAGTTTGTAATAAAAGTAAGAA
>CACCCI010000057.1:0-2459 GCA_902544495.1 uncultured Prochlorococcus sp. | reverse complement strand
TTATGAGATATTTTTGGTGATTTTCATTTTTGTATCTTCTTTTACTGCTCTAATTTTAATGATAGGAGCATTAAATAGGTTATTTAAAGTATCTAAGAGAAAGTCAAAACAAATTGTTTATAAATAATTTCAAATAGGTTGCATTAAGCCACCACTTCCTGAATCAGAATCATCATCATCATTTTCTGTTTCTTCTCCAAATAATGCAAAAATGCCTAGTACAATTGATGAAAGAATAATTGATAAGGGTAAAATCGAAGTTTGGATTCCCACGTCTATATATTCACCCATAAAATAAATAAATTTTTATAAACCTAACCGAAATCAAACTGATTCGCGGATTTTAAATAATTATTTAATAATTTATTCTCTTTTAATAAGTTCTTTATCGAAATTATTTATTTCTCTTTCAAAAGACCCGAACCACAACATTAGTTGCTCAATTTGATTTTGAATTTCAGTTGCACCTAAGCCCCTTATAGTGATGATTGAAAATTGTTCGCCTTCTTTAAAATTAAATTTATTTTGAACGCTACTTGCCAAAGAATTTTTAAGAATTTTAAAAGTAGAATTTTTTAATTTTGTCTCTATCAAGATGTTTGGCTTTTTGAGCTTGATCTTATTAAAACCACATTTTTTAGCTAGTAACTTTAGTCTCATTATCATAATTAAGGACTCAACAGGTTTGGGTAAGTTTCCATATCTATTAACCCAGTCTGTAGCTAATTCAGTTAATTCATCATTATTTGAACATTCAGTAGCAGATTTGTAAGCTTCAAGCTTCTCTTCTCTGTTTAATATCCATGTTGCAGGTATAAATGCATTTATTGGTAGATCAATTTGAGTGTCGTTAACTTCAGGTATTTCTTGCCCGCTGATTTCTGAAATAGCCTCATGGAGCATTTCTATATATAAATCATATCCAATAGAATTAACTTTTCCACTTTGTTCTTCTCCTAGTAAACTACCAACACCTCTTATTTCCATATCTTTCATCGCAAGTTGGTATCCACTACCTAGCTCTGAAAAGTCTTTTATCGCTTTCAATCTTTGTTTTGCAGCGTCATTAATTTTATTTATATTTGGATAAAACAACCAAGCATGTGCTTGTACCCCGCTTCTACCAACTCTTCCTCTAAGTTGATAAAGTTGTGAAAGTCCAAATTTGTGAGAATCTTCAATAATGATTGTATTTACTTTAGGGATGTCTAATCCACTTTCAATTATCGTTGTACATATCATTAGATCTACTTCTCCATTATTAAAAGCAATCATTGCATTTTCAAGCTCTGTTTCGTTCATTTGCCCATGAGCAACAATAAATTTTAAGCTGGGAAACATATTTATTAATTTGTTTACAGCTTGATCTATATCAGAAATTCTTGGAAGAACATAAAAAATTTGACCTCCCCTATCAAGTTCTTGATTAATTGCAGTTCTAATAACATCCATATCTATTTCAGATAAATATGTTTTTATTGATCTTCTTGATGGTGGAGGAGTATTTAGTAAGCTCATTTGTCTTAGTCCAGATAAGCTCATATAAAGAGTTCTTGGAATTGGTGTTGCCGAGAGAGTTAAAACGTCAATGTTGGTTTTGATTTTTTTTATTTTCTCCTTTTGCCTTACTCCAAATCTTTGTTCTTCATCAATAACTAGTAGTCCTAAGTTTTTAATTTCTATTTCTTTTCCTAAAATTTGGTGCGTTGCTACAACTAAATCAATTTTGTTATTTTTCAAACCTGCATAGATTTCCTTTCTTTCATTAACGGTTTTGAATCTATTGAGTAATGATACTTTTATTGGGTAAGGTGAAAATCTATTACTTATAGTTCTCCAATGTTGCTGAGCTAGGATTGTTGTGGGTGCTAGTAATATTACCTGTTTACCTGATGTAATAGCCTTAAAAATAGCCCGAACAGCTACTTCTGTTTTACCAAACCCTACATCACCACAAACTAGCCTGTCCATTGGCTTATCGCTTTCCATATCAGATTTTATTTCTTCTACGGCAGTTATTTGGTCAGGTGTTGGTTGATATGGGAATGATTCCTCTAATTCATCTTGCCAAGGACCATCTTCTGGGTAATTGTAACCCTTTAATTTTTCTCTCTTTGCATAAAGTTTTAAAATATCGATAGCAACTTTTTTGATTTGTTTCTTATTTTTCTCTTTTATTTTTTCCCATTCTGTCCCTCCTAATTTATTTATTTTCGGCTTTATTTTTCCGCTTGATCTATATCTGTTAACACTACCAAGTTGATCAGCGGCTACACTTATCTTCCCATCTTGATACTGAATGACTAAATAATCTCTTGAATCTCCAGTTATATTTAATTTTTCTATTTTTAAAAATTTTCCTATTCCATGATTTTTATGAACTATAAAATCACCGGGACTAATCTTATTTACATTTATATTTGAATTGGTACTTCTTTTTTTTCTTCTTATGAATACAT
>CACCCI010000056.1:0-2521 GCA_902544495.1 uncultured Prochlorococcus sp. | reverse complement strand
CATTAAATTCGCTTTTAGCAGAACATACCGGTCAACCTTTAGAAAAAATTAATGAAGATACAGAAAGAGATTACTTTTTATCTCCCTCAGAAGCAGTCGAATATGGAATAATTGATAAAGTTATCAAAAAGTGACAAGCGAGACTGTTTTTTTAAGAATATGATGACGAATCGATATTTATAAGCAATCCTAGTGAATAGGGAATATTTTACACCTTTTTACTTTAAAACTTATAATCGATGGCTAAATTCGACGCCCATCTTAAATGTTCATTTTGCGGGAAATCACAAGACCAAGTAAGAAAGCTTATAGCTGGTCCTGGGGTTTATATCTGTGATGAGTGCATAGATCTTTGTAATGAAATTCTCGATGAAGAACTACTTGATAATCAAACGAATACAAACAACTCTCCGCAAGTAAAAAAGAAATTACCAACTGATAATCCAAAAAAATCTGTTCCTTTAGAATTAACCTCAATACCTAAGCCATTAGAAATTAAAAGTTTTCTAGATAATCAAGTTGTTGGACAAGAATCTGCAAAAAAAATATTATCAGTAGCCGTATACAATCACTACAAGCGATTAGCTTGGAAAGTTAAAGAAGACAGTAAAAATAACAATTCAACAGATTCACAAGCAACTAAATTACAAAAATCAAATATTTTACTCATCGGCCCTACTGGAAGTGGAAAAACATTATTGGCGCAAACTTTAGCAGAGTTTCTGGATGTTCCTTTTGCAGTTGCTGATGCAACGACTTTGACAGAAGCTGGATATGTTGGAGAGGATGTTGAAAACATACTTCTAAGACTTCTACAGAAATCAGAAATGAATGTAGAACTAGCTCAAAAAGGAATTATTTATATTGATGAAATAGATAAAATTGCAAGAAAAAGCGAGAATCCTTCAATTACTAGAGATGTGTCTGGTGAAGGGGTACAGCAAGCATTATTAAAAATGCTTGAAGGAACAATTGCTAATGTGCCACCACAAGGCGGAAGAAAACATCCTTATCATGACTGCATCCAAATTGATACCAGTCAAATATTATTTATTTGCGGGGGAGCTTTTATAGGTTT
Source organism: uncultured Prochlorococcus sp. (assembly GCA_902544495.1). Taxonomy (GTDB): domain Bacteria; phylum Cyanobacteriota; class Cyanobacteriia; order PCC-6307; family Cyanobiaceae; genus Prochlorococcus_A. The sequence continues at coordinate 1,443 of CACCCI010000056.1, read as the reverse complement.
AGAGGATATCGTTCAAAAGCGTATGGGTAAACACTCCATAGGATTTACAACCAATTCAGATCAAAACAAAGTTGATACAAAAAAAATAGTAGACCCAAGAGATTCCTTGAAAAATTTAGAATTAGATGACTTAGTGAAATATGGCCTAATTCCAGAATTTATTGGAAGAATTCCGGTTTGTGCTGTATTAGATCGTCTCACTAAAGAAACTTTAGAATCTATTTTGACTCAACCAAGAGATGCATTAGTAAAGCAATTCAAAACTTTGCTAAGTATGGATAATGTTGAATTATCATTTGAGCCTGATTCTGTTGAAGCAATAGCAAATGAAGCATATAAAAGAAAAACAGGCGCAAGAGCATTAAGATCAATAATTGAAGAGCTAATGCTAGACATAATGTACACTTTACCTTCTGAAGAAAATGTAAAAGAATTCACAATTACAAAAAAAATGGTAGATAATTTGTTCTCATCTAAAATTGTTAAACTACCTTCAGGATCAAAAAGAATCATTAAAGAGTCTGCATAAAATTAGAGTTTAATTTTTTTTAATTTAAACCTGAATTTTTCTAATTAATGAAAAATAAATGCCAAATATACATAAGCCTTTTCATCAAAAATATAGACCCAACAACTTAGATGAACTTGTTGGGCAAAAATTTATATCCATTACACTAAAACAAGCACTATTAACAAAAAAAATTGCTCCTGCATATCTTTTTAATGGTCCACGAGGCACTGGAAAAACATCAAGTGCAAGAATATTTGCAAAATCTCTAAATTGCCAGTCATTCGACCAACCTACGATAACTCCTTGTTGTAAATGTGACCTATGTAAACAAATTTCAGATGGGAGCGCTCTAGATATTATCGAGATTGATGCAGCATCAAATACAGGAGTAGAAAATATAAGAGAAATTATAGAAAGAGCGAGATTTGCTCCTACTCAAGCGAGATGGAAAGTATATGTTATTGATGAATGTCATATGCTTTCAACGGCAGCGTCAAATGCTTTACTAAAAACTATTGAAGAACCCCCCGCAAGAGTTGTATTTATCCTTGCTACGACAAATCCTGAGAGAGTATTAAATACAATAAAAAGTAGATGCCAAAAGTTTGATTTTAGAAGAATAAGCCCTAATGACATTTTTCAACATTTATCTGAAATCGCTGAAAAAGAATTCATTCAGTACGAAGTTCAGGCGCTAAAAATGATTGCAAAAAGATCTAATGGAGGCATGAGAGATGCACAAAGCCTCCTTGAACAATTAAATCTTTTACCAGAAGGGATAACCATTGATAATATCCAAAACCTACTAGGAGAAGTATCAGAGAGTGAATTAACAAGTCTTATTAAATCATTGGTTGATAATAATCCAGAGTCAATAATTATAACCTGCAACAAATTATATGATGCCGGAAATGAACCTCTTCAAATAATTA
>CACCCI010000055.1:0-2572 GCA_902544495.1 uncultured Prochlorococcus sp. | reverse complement strand
TAGAAATGATTCATACAATGTCCTTGATTCATGATGACCTACCCGCTATGGATAATGATGATTTAAGGAGAGGTAGGCCTACAAATCACAAAGTATATGGAGATGCAATAGCTATTCTTGCAGGAGATGCTTTATTAACCAGAGCTTTTGAAATGGTCTCTTTAAGAAGCCCGGGAGTAGATCCAAATAGATTATTAAATGTAGTTGGCGAATTATCCCTAGTTGCTGGTGCACCAGGCCTAGTCGGGGGACAAGTTGTTGATTTGGAATGCGAAGGGAAAGAAGTCAACCTTGAAACTCTTGAATATATTCATCTCCATAAGACTGGAGCTTTATTAAAGGCTTGCGTGAGAACAGGTGCGATGATCGCAGGAGCTGACGAAAAACTATTGCGAGCTCTAACAACATATGCAGAGGGAATTGGTTTAGCCTTCCAAATAATAGATGATATTCTTGATTTAACTTCCAGCAGTGAAAAGCTTGGTAAAACTGCCGGCAAAGATCTTTTGGCTGATAAAACTACTTACCCTAAATTACTTGGAATGGAGGAGTCAAAGAAAAGAGCATTTGATTTAGTTGAAAAAGCAAAAAAAGCAATTGAACCTTGGGGTTCAGATGCAAAATATCTAATATCGTTAGCCGACTTTATTACAAATCGAGACAGATAATTAGTTTAAATTTATGATTGAGTTTTTTTCATTTCTTAATAATTCAGTTCTTTTCTGGAGCTTATTATCCTGCTTACTAGCTCAATTTTTTAAAGTTGCATTCAATTTCTTTTTAACTGGAGAGATAAGATTTGGAATTATGTTCGAGACGGGTGGTATGCCTTCAAGTCATTCAGCGTTAATATCTGGTGCTGCATCTGGTATAGGTTATGAATTGGGATTTGATAGCTCAATATTCGCATTATCATTTGCAGTAGCACTAATAGTTATGTATGACGCTAGTGGTGTTCGAAAATCAGCTGGAATTCAAGCTGCAGAAATCAATAAAATATCAAAAAAAATAGACCCTCAATCTGAATTACTTTTGAAAGAAACCCTGGGTCATACAAAAATTGAGGTCATGGTCGGGAGTTTTTTAGGACCGTTAATAACTTTGCCTGGAATGTTTTTTTTAGGTTCTCCTGTTCAAATATTTGATTTGATAATAAATTAAGAATCCTTTGAAAAACTAATTTGGATGGAGTCTATAAAATTTTTTGCAACTTCTGGTGAACTTGGAAAATGTAAATGAATCCAACTTGCATGTAAATTTTCATCAAAAAAGCCTTCATTTTTGTATTCAGTTTCCCAAGATTTAATCTTCCATGGAGAAGAAAGTTTCTTCTGATGCTCAGCTCTTCTTAAATCAAGTTCAGGTAAATTATTTTCAATTTCCCAATAATGAAATTCATGTCCTCTAATTAATTGATTTTGTTTAATAATTGGAGAATCTTTTAAACCCTCGATGTATCTATAACCTACTGAAAGTTTACTTTTTTTTGATCTAAAAGGCAGGATGCCGCACATTTTATGATTATTACCATTTTCATCTTTTATAAAGTCTCCTAAAATCATCATCCCTCCGCACTCTGCATAAATAAATCCATTTTTGCGGAATTTCCTTAACGAATTTAAGCTTTTTGTAGAGTTACTTATATGATCAGCATATTTTTCAGGGAACCCCCCAGGAATAATTAAAGAAGAAGCCTCATTTGGTATTTCTTCATCATCATAAATACTCCATGCAATCAATGGTATACCTATTTCACTTAAAAACTCCTTAGTTTCAGGGTATTGAAAATGAAAGATTTTATCTTCTGCAATTGCGATAGGTTTAATTTTGTCTAATTTAATATCTTCAAAACTGACAGAATTAAATATTTTCTTTTGAGGAGATTTCAGAAATTTAATAAGAGACAATACATCAAGATTTCTTTCGGCGAAATTTGCAAAATATTCAACATCAATCTTTTTACCACTATCCAATGGAGATATCAAACCTAAATTAGCTTTGTTTAAAGTTATTCTTGAATCAGATGGTAAAAAACCAAGAATTTCGATGTCTTCATTTTTAAAAACTTCTTTGATTAATTTTTTATGCCTATTTGAGTTAACGTTGTTAAAAATAATTCCTGATATTGACAATTTACTATCGAAATCTCTAAAACCTCGAACAGTCGCCAAAAGAGAGGCTACTTGACCTCTAGCATTAACAATAAAAATTATTGGGGCATTAAGAAGTCTAGAGATATTTGCTGTGCTGGAATAGGTTGTTGATCCTAATCCATCAAATAGACCCATTGCTCCTTCAATTAAAGAGAACTCATATTTCAAAGAATGTTTAAAAAAACTTTCTTGAACCCATTCCTCACCACTTAAAAAAATATCCAAATTCCTACAAATAGGTTGGCCAATTGAACTTAGTTGCTGTTGATCAAGATAATCTGGGCCAACCTTGAAAGTTTGTATCTTTATACCCTTTGAGAACGCCCAACAAGATATCAAAAGCGATAATGTAGTTTTCCCACAATCAGTTGAAGGAGAAGATATTACACAAGGCATTTATTAGTTATTAAAACCATTGA
>CACCCI010000054.1:0-2666 GCA_902544495.1 uncultured Prochlorococcus sp. | reverse complement strand
ATTGAACACTAAACGCGATACCAATCTTCTGAATAAGTACCATCCAAGCAGTATATAATCCTGCTGGTTTCTCTGGATCTTCATCTATTGCATCAGGGAGTAGTGACCAAGGTATAAGAAAAGCGGTTGAAGCTCCAATGCCAATAAGACAGATAATGAAAATTAAAAGAATGAAAAGAAATATGTTACCGGCATTAAGGAATAAACTATCTCCAACTCCTGAAATTTTTGATAATGAAGGTAAAAATAAAGCAGCTGTACATGAAATAATCCATATAATTGCTCCATAGTTTAAAGCTGAAATCCTGTTCAATTTATTTGATACTCTGGTCCATATTTGTAAACCTACCAAAGCGCTAATTTGGAAAGGTATTGGGATCCACTTCGCAATATATGTTGGTACATTCAGTACATCCTCGACATAGATTAAAGCTACTGTTTGCATTAATTGTAAGGCGCACCAAAGAAGAATATAAAGCGTAATAACTTTTAGAAATTTTTTATTTCTGAAGATCCTTTTGAATTGAAGTGTAATGGCTTCAACTTTTCCTGAAGGCCGTCTTGCTTTTTTTGCATATGGAGCTAATCCCCAACAAGAAATTAATGTTGCAGCAACTGCAATACATCCGCTTATTTTACCCATTAAAAAATATTCATTATTTGCAGATCCTTCGGACCCTAATACTACTCCAGCAATTATTAAACCAGTTAGTCCTGCAATTATTGAGCCAGTAAATCTAGATGCGTTTAGTCTTGTTCTTATTGCTGTTTTTTCAGAAATTTCAGTAGATAGAGCTGCAAAAGGAAGATTAATACTTGTATAAGCAGTCATTACGACTATAGAAATTATGGCATAGTAAATAGTCTTGGTTAGCACTGAACCAGTGGGCGTCCACCATATCGCAGCTAAAGAGAAACCAAGAGGAACAGATGCTGCTACCATCCATGGGATTCTAGGCCCCCATCTTGATTTAGTACGATCACTTAACCATCCAATTAACGGATCATTTACTGCATCCCATATCTTTATTAACATTAATAATGATCCTGCAATTATTACTGGTAAACCAGCAGAAATAAAGAACTTAAAAAGAAAAAAACCAAATTGCGTCGCGACTAAACCTGTACCTGCATCTCCTAGCCCATAAGAGAACATTAATCTTGTTGTTGATCTAGAAATATTTTTTTTCGAGTGTGAATTTTCCAATCTTTTTACTTTGTTGATTGTTTGATAATGTATTATTGCAATGGTAATTCTATTACTTAATGCGGGCGTGGTTTAGTGGTAAAACCTCAGCCTTCCAAGCTGAAGATGCGGGTTCGATTCCCGCCGCCCGCTTTTAGAATAAATAATTTTTTGCCCTAAATACTTCTTCTGAAATGATTAATAAAGAGCTTCTACTCTTTATTGAAACAGATTTTTCATTAATAGTTAAGGGTTCAAAAATCTCAGACGTGTTAGTGTCTATAACTTTTAACCAATTATATTTACATTTAGGCAAGGTGAAATCGATACTTTTTGAAAATGCATTTAAACCTATCCAGACCAGCGGATTAGTATCGCCCTTGTTAATGCTAAAGGCAACTGTGTGAGACCAACTACTCCAATCGGGGCTATCTAACCTTGTTCCATGCCAATGATATGTTGGAATATTTTCATTGGTTTGACTATTAAGGGAGAATGATGGATTGAAAATATTAATAAGTTTTTTTCGTATTTTTATAACGTATTTAAAATATTCTAATAATTCCAAATCTTGTTGACTATCTTCCCAATTCATCCACCCCAATAAATTATCTTGGCACCAAGAATTATTGTTCCCGCCTTGTGATCTTCCTATCTCATCACCCATAAGTATCATTGGAACACCTTTAGAGATAAGTAAACTAAGAATAAGATTTTTTTGTTGTCTTTTTCTTAAGTTATTAATTAATAAGTCTGTAGTTGGTCCCTCTGTACCGTGATTCCAAGAATTGTTATGGTTATCACCATCTCTGTTCTGTTCTCTATTGGCAAAATTATGTTTTCTATTGAAAGTTACTAAATCTTTTAGAGTGAATCCATCATGTGAAGTAATAAAATTTATTGATTTTAAGGAAAAAGTATCTTCTCTATAAATCGATGGACTACCTTTGATTTTATCGCTCATATTCCAAGCTGTATCTTTATCTCCTTTCCAAAATCTCCGCAAGTCATCTCTAAAATGACCATTCCAAGTGAAAGTATTCTTAGATGGGAAATTACCTAATTTATATAAACCGCCACAATCCCATGGCTCACTTATAAACTTTATATCAACAAGTTCCGGTTCACATTCAATATCTTCAAAAATTGGAGGATTATCAAGCGGTGTGAGATTTTCTCCTCTTGATAGGGCAATTCCTAAATCAAATCTAAACCCATCTACTCCAAATTCACTCGCCCAACACTTTAATGATTCAATTATTAGTTTTCTAACTAGTCCTCTGTTTGCTGCAATAGTATTCCCACATCCGGAGACGTCCTGATAATTTTTATCTTTCCCAATAAAGTAATAAAGATTTTCATCTATACCTTTCCAAGATATTGCTGGCCCTTTTGAATCGCCTTCGGAAGTGTGATTGTATACAACATCTAAGATGACTTCAATTTCTGCTTTATGACATTCCTCTACAAATCTTCTAAA
>CACCCI010000053.1:0-2683 GCA_902544495.1 uncultured Prochlorococcus sp. | reverse complement strand
TTTCTCTTTCATATCTAACAATAGTTTTTCTAGTAAGATTAATACTTAGTTGGTACCCAAAAATTGATTTAAGTAAAGGTTTATGGTTATTAATTTCAATACCATCAAGCTCTATTCTTAATTTAACAAGAAAACTAATTCCTCCTATCGGAGGCGTTGATGTTGGACCCGTAATTTGGATCGGAGTTATAAGCTTTTTAAGAGAAATTTTAGTCGGTCAGCAAGGGCTTATAAAACTTGCATTGCATACACATATTTCATAGAAATCATTTTATTATTTCTCAGTAATTTGGCAATAATTCTTCTTCAACATATTTAGTGTGAATCTTACCCTGCTTAAATTTAGATTTATTCAGTAAGGTTAGATGAAAGTTAATTGTTGTAGGAATACCAGTTACTGCACATTCATTTAAAGCCCTATTCATACGCTTAATTGCGGTATTACGATCTTTTCCCCATACTATTAATTTACCAATTAATGAGTCATAGAAAGGAGGTATTTCATAGCCTGTATAAACATGACTATCCACCCTTACACCAGGGCCACCAGGAGGAAGCCACCCAGTTATTTTTCCAGGTGATGGTCGGAAATTGTGAGAAGGATCTTCAGCATTGATTCTACATTCAATGGCATGACCATTTAAATGGATATCATCCTGCTTAAATTCCAAGTTTGCTCCGCCTGCAATTTTAATTTGCTCAGCTATTAAATCAACTCCAGTAACCATTTCAGTAACAGGATGTTCAACTTGAATCCTAGTATTCATCTCCATAAAGTAAAAATTATCATCATCATCAACTAAAAATTCAACTGTCCCCGCTCCTTCGTAGCCGATACTTTTTGCAGCAGCAATAGCTGCATTCCCCATTTTTTTTCTTAGCTCAGTGTTAATTGCAGGACTTGGAGATTCTTCTAGTAACTTCTGATGTCTTCTTTGAACTGAACAATCTCGCTCTCCTAAATGCACAACATTACCAGACCTATCGGCTAAAATTTGAATTTCTACATGTCTTGGCTTCTTTATAAATTTCTCCATATATAAACCATCATTACCAAAAGCTGCTTCTGCTTCGCCTTGAGCTGCTTTAAACATTTTTTCGAGATTATCAGAGTTTTCAACCAATCTCATACCTCTTCCACCTCCCCCAGCAGTCGCTTTAATAATTACCGGATAGCCAATATCATCTGCCAATTTATAAGCCTCATCAACATTTGATAACAAGCCTTTACTACCAGGTACTGTTGGAACTCCAACCGCTTCCATAGTTTCTTTAGCTGTAGATTTATCTCCCATAGATCTAATAGCTTTTGGTGATGGGCCAATAAAAACTATGCCGTGATCATTACACATCTCAGCAAATTTATCATTTTCCGCAAGAAATCCATAACCAGGATGAATAGCATCAACTCCTCTCGATGTAGCAGCAGCAAGTATATTTGGAATATTTAAATAACTCTTATTACTTAATGAATCTCCGACGCAAACCGCCTCATCAGCAAGTTGAACATGCAATGCTTTTTTATCTACAGTGCTAAAAACTGCAACCGTTGCAATACCTAGTTCTCTACAACTTCTAACAATTCGTAAAGCTATTTCTCCACGATTAGCAATTAAAACTTTTTCAACCATTATGAAAATAAAATTGAAGAAATGAAATGACTTAAAATAAAAAATTATTTGTCAAAGTATTCAACAAAATTTTTTAGTGATCAGAGGACATTTTTTACAATACAACCTAGAACGTTATATATGTATAAATATTTGTTTTATGCAATAGAAAAATTATTCATCATATTCAAAAAAACTCTTTTCGAACTACATGCTTATTTCAGCCAATAATGTATGATATTTTTAAGGTTTAGGCATCGCTCAGTTGCTGAAAACCCTTTGCGGACGTGGCGGAATTGGTAGACGCGCACGTCTAAGGAGCGTGTGGCTTCGGCCTTGCGAGTTCAAGTCTCGCCGTCCGCATTTAATATATTCTGGTTAAACTGCAATGAAAAAAAAATCAGTTGCAGTAGTTATAATTTCCAACGGTCCTGGTGAATTAGCTACATGGGTAAATCCTGTAGTAAATGAACTTAACAAAATAAATAAATCACTACTTGATGAAGATAAACAAGATTTCAGTCTTAGGTTAGTCCTTGTTCCTTGCCCAAATGCCACTGGTAAAGAATTTTTAGTTGCAAATTCATGGAATAAATTCGAATTAATTACAAAATCCAAAAGTTTTTGGAAATTATTAATAAAGCCACATTCTTTTGCTGATTGGCCAAAAAAAGGAATAGTTATTTTCCTTGGTGGGGATCAATTTTGGAGCATTTTATTAGCTAAAAGATTAGGTTATTTAAATATCACATATGCTGAATGGGTTTCACGATGGCCTAAATGGACCAATGAAATTGCTGCTATGAATATAAAAGTAAAAGAGTTAATACCTAAAAGATATAAATATAAATGTAAAGTAATTGGCGATTTAATGGCAGATATCAAACTTAATAGCGAAATATCACTAAAAAATAAAGAAAAACACTACATTGCATTATTGCCTGGTTCTAAGAAAGCAAAGCTTTCTGTTGGAATTCCTTTCTTCTTAGAAGTTGCAGATCATATCGCTAAAGAAAATCAAAATATAAATTTTATAATCCCCATTGCACCAACTACTGATAAAAGCGAATATT
>CACCCI010000052.1:0-2840 GCA_902544495.1 uncultured Prochlorococcus sp. | reverse complement strand
TATGGACCAGAACAAGGTTATTCTTGGCTGAGAGAAAAAATATCTGAGCATGATTTTATTTCAAGAGGCTGTCAAATTTCACCTGAAGAAATATTTGTTTCTGATGGATCAAAATGCGATAGTAGCAACATTTTAGATATTCTTGGCAAGGATAATTCAATTGCTGTAACAGATCCTGTTTACCCAGTTTATGTAGACAGTAACGTTATGACAGGCAGAACTGGTGATTCTCTTGAAAATGGTACTTATCAAGGATTGACATATCTTGCAATAAACGAGGGGAATAACTTTCTGCCAGAACTACCTGAAAAAAAAGTTGATATTTTATATCTTTGTTTTCCTAATAATCCAACTGGAGCAACTATCAATAAAGCAGAATTGAAAAAGTGGGTTGATTATGCTCTTCAAAACAAATCCCTAATACTTTTTGATGCAGCTTATGAAGCATTTATTCAAGATAATGATATTCCCCATTCAATATATGAGATTGAGGGGGCAAAGGATTGTGCTATTGAATTTAGATCTTTTTCAAAGAATGCAGGATTTACTGGAGTTAGATGTGCTTTTACAGTAATACCCAAAAATCTCAAAGGTTTCAGCTCAACAAATGAGGAAATAGAGTTGTGGCCTCTTTGGAATAGGCGACAATCTACAAAGTTCAATGGGGTAAGTTATGTGGTTCAGAAAGGAGCAGAGGCTGTTTATTCTCTTGAAGGGAAGAAACAGGTGAGAGGTTTAATTGATTTTTATATGGAAAATGCAAAAATCATGAAAAATAAACTTCAGAATTCAGGATATAAAGTTTATGGTGGGGGAAATGCTCCTTATATCTGGATTAAAGTTCCAGATCAGATGACATCTTGGGACTTTTTTGATTTCCTTCTCCAAAAAGTTAGTGTAGTTGGAACGCCAGGGAGCGGATTTGGATTGGCAGGAGAGGGTTATTTTCGTTTATCAGCATTTAACTCACGATCAAATGTCCTTGATGCAATGGAAAGAATAATTAATATATAATTATTAGTACTATTAAAACTCTAATAAATTAAATGCTATCTATAAAGTTAGAACAAGTTTTAAATAATAATTCAGCAGTTATCGAAAAGAAACCTGCTGAATTAAAAAATAAATCTCCAAAATATAAGGTTTTACTTCATAATGACCCAGTTAATTCTATGGAGTATGTCACTATTTCACTGCGAGAAGTTGTGCCACAATTAAGCGAACAAGATGCTATAGCCATAATGCTTGAAGCACACAATACGGGTGTGGGTTTAGTAATTGTTTGTGATTTAGAGCCAGCAGAATTCTATTCAGAATCATTGAAATCTAAAGGAATTTCTAGTTCAATTGAGAAAGAAGATTAATAACGGTTGAATTGATTATTTAGAATGAGCTAATTTCCTTTCTGATAAAGGACGGACTTTTAGGGATTCTTTTAAGGAGGACCTTCCATATTCTCTCTCGAGAATGTCGATAACTGTTTTGCCAAATTCGTCTTCTGGATTATTAAAAGCTTCTAAGCAAACCTGACCAAGTTTTTTCCCTAATGAGCCTGGATTCCAAAGAAGTTTTCTCGCTGTCCAGGGCATCATGCTCATTGGATTATAATTTGGCTTCAAAATTTTATGTTCCAAGGCGTATTTCTCAAGAAGAGTGTGAGGTTGCAAACCAATAAAGAATATAGCTGGATCAACTAAGCCTTTACCAAAAATATTTTCTAATTCTCTATGATAAGCAATTGTTTGTCTTATGGTGTTGGGTGTTTCATCAAAAACATTGAATGAATAATTGACTGAAACATGATTCTTGAAACCTGATTTGACTAGCATTCTGCAATTATCTAATACAGTTTCGAGGTCATACGCTAATCTCATTTTTCTAACAAGTTCTTGAGATCCCGAAGTAATACCAATTTCAAAATAGCTCATGCCTGTATCAACCATAAGCTGAGCTAGCTCAGCATCAATATTATCTGCTCTAATGTATGCAGCCCAATTAATATCGTCCCAGCCTTGGTCTTTAATTGCTTGCAAAAGTGTCTTTGCATCTTCTATATGTTTTTTGGCTGGAATAAACTGTGCATCTGTGAACCAAAATCCCCTGACTCCAAGATCATATAATTGCTTCATTTCTTTGATTACTTCTTTAACAGGATTAACGCGAACCTGCTTCCCCTCCACAACTGTGTAAACACAGAAACAACAATTATGAGGACAACCTCTTTTTGTTTGTACCCCTACGTAATAATCTCCACCTTCTATATACCAATCGAATTCAGGCCATATTGATTTAATATATTTATAGTTGCAGGCAGTTTTAACAGTTCCAGTAGGTTGTTCATGTATTAATTTGTTGCGAGGTTTTTGTCCAGCAATGTAACATCTTTCTTCCTCTATTGAATCTCCTCTAATGATTTTTTCTATGAGATTTTCTCCCTCTCCAACTGAAATTACAGTTCCTTTAGGGAGTAGATTCCCCAATTGTTCATAGAAGACACTAACAGCCCCACCTCCTAAGATTACTTTTACATTTTTATTGTATTTTTGTGCTCTTTTTAGTCCCATCTTGACTAAAGAAGTATTTCTATAAATTTCTCCATAATGAGATGCAATTAATTTTAATCCTCCCCAAGAACCTCTAATTTTTTTAAGGATATTTTTTGAGTAGAAGACTTCAAAAGAGTTTTGTAGAGGATTTCCACTTCTACCATCAACAGGTGCATAAATTTGTATATCTCTCCATGAAAAAATGATTAGATGAGGTCTAAATTGATCAATTTTTCTAGCTAAATACTTGGAAACTTTATTAGATGGAATTATTGCTAAATCAATAAATTGCTG
>CACCCI010000051.1:0-3089 GCA_902544495.1 uncultured Prochlorococcus sp. | reverse complement strand
TTACCTAATATTGCACATAAATATTTCTAATACATATTAGAGGTATTAAAATAATTAATTTAACTATAGGTTTAATGCTAATATTATTTGAATTAGGATTATTTCAAATCTTAGATGAGTATATTTGTGAATTTAAAAAATAAAGAGTTTCTAAAATCCGAATTATTTAGTAAGCAGAAAATTTATTTTTTTACTTTAAGCATATTAATTTCATTGTTAGCGACAGCAATTAATCAGTCATGGTTATTTGATCCATTTAGTTTCTTAGATCATTGGGTATATTTTGGAGCTTCATATTATTTTCCTGAAGTTATCCAAAGGTTTGCAGGCTCACCAGTTACAGAATTGATACCTGTTTTTTTACCTGGGGCTTTTTTTTATAAGTTATTTCCAATAGGTGTAGCAGATTTCCTTAAAGACATTCTTTTGCTTTCTCTGACATTATTTAGTATTGGATCAATTGTTCAGGGTATTTGCGGAAGATTTTATGCAATTTCAACAATGATATTAATGGTTGGTTATCCATCATTTATTCATCATATTGGGGAAAGTTATACTACTGGTTACGTAATTACATATTTATCTTTAACGCTTTACTTTATTTATCAAGCAATTTTAAAAAAAGACGATTCCAATTCAAGAAAAATATATTTGATTATCTCTGGATTTATATTTGGATTAAGTGTAATGTCTGCTATCTTATCATCGATTTATATATTGCCTATATTATTATTTCTTGTTTTAAATAAAAGTTTTAGAAGAAGATTTAACTTTAATTCTTTTAAAGATGATTTAAAATGGATTTTTTTTGGAGGATTTATTTCTTTAATAATCATTTATGTTATTTCTATAAATTTATATGGAATTAATACCTCATTTCCTCTACAAAATAACATTAATAAACTCCTTAGTTTTGCAAGTAGTGATGTTTTTAAAGTACCCATAACTTCTGAATTTATTAGCAACGCTAATTGGCTTTTAATGCCAACTTTTGTCTCAGTTTTTGCGATTATTCAAGTAGTTATAAATTTAGTTAATTCAAAACTTAAAAAAGTAGTTTCTCCTTATAGAGAACTTCTCTCAGAAAGTTACAACTTGCAAGATGGTAAGAAGTTAAATTATAAAAATTCAACCCTAGTAAATTCTCTTTTAATTATTGGACCAACTTCCTTTTTTATAATTGTATTTTTGAATCTTTATTTAAATCAGTGGACTCTTCAATATAGTTATTTCTCACAATCCTTACCATTTATATTTCTAAGTTTAGCTGGTTGCTTATATTCAGCATTTGGGAAGAATAAAGGGAATCTTTCTATTATTCCAACAATAATACTAACCATAATTTCACTACTTTCAACTAGATTTAGTTTCATACATACTCCCATCTACTACTTAAATCAAAGAATGGAAACGCCTGATTTATATCTAAATGAAAAAATTAATAGTCCCCATTCTCTATATTTTTGGCTTATACTTTTTTTTCTACCTCTATTATTTGCTCTTTGTATTCTACCAATTATTAATAATAGGTTTTTAATTAAAAGAATATATCCATATATTTTGATTTTATTTTTATCAATATCATTTCCTTTATCAATCACCAAAAATTTTTCTTGCTTTATGTGTTCTCAAAAAATATTAAGTTCAGAATTAGGTTATGACTATGCAAGATCTCCAAATCATTTGCGAAACTCAACTGTAAAATTAACCGATAAACTTCTAGAAATTGACCCTAATAGAAATGCCCGTTTTTGGTACACCATTGATGATGACTCGAATGCTGGACTAATACTACAAGCTAACGGAATACATAATTTATTTGCATATGTTAACCAAAATTATCCAAATTTAATTCAAAAAGAAAGAGGCGCATACAGAGGCAATCTTGATAGTCTAGAAAATAATGAAACAATTCTTGTATTAAGTTCAGACGATTCTGGAGCTGAAAAAGGCATTATCTCACTTGAAAAAAATAATTTTTCTCATAAAGTTTTAAAAAAAGAAGTGGTTGATTTCGGTAATAATACTAAAATTTATATAACTCATATTTTGGTTAATATTTAATTAAATAATAAATATAGTAGTTCTTGAATTTTTAATAATTATTTTTTTTAAAAAGCTTTAATATCATTCCCCATAGCTATTCATTTATTAATTAAAAAGTATAAAATATACCTATATTTTTATGTTTAAGATATTGTTATCAAAAAATTTTTTTAATCATTACTTGCAATTTTAAATTTTGAGATTTAATTTTTTTTTTCCTAAAACAATTATTTCAGCCAAATTAAAATCTTCTTCATTATTTATATCAATAGCTTCAATTTTTGATAAAAAATAAGGTTTACAAGAATTAGGGTCCATTCTTTTTTTTTCTTTCAATACAAATTGTCTTTTATTAATATATAGTCCTGTAGTTTCGAAAATAATTGGCTCCATTTCATTACTATTTGGAATCCTACCATTCTGATAGTAAATAGGTTTACCATTTTCCCACCTATAAAATACTTCTGAACTTACTCCAACAACCGAATTCATTTGAGAATCTATTAAAAGACTTATCGCATTATCAATTGATTTTGAACTTATAAAAGGTGATGTAGGCACAACTTGGAGAACAATATCTGCATCTTTAGAATTAGAGGCTTGCCAATACATTAGATCGTCTCCAGAAGCACTATTGTTAGCTAAATAATTAGGTCTTTTTAGTCTTTTTGCACCAAGAGATTTTCCTTGTTCTAATATTAATTCTGAGTCACTATCAATAAATACCTCATTAATTAACTTGGACTCAAGAGCATTCTCTAAAGCGTAAGAAAAAAGAGGCTTACCATCAATCAATTTAGTATTTTTATTAGGTAATCTTTTTGAATTACCTTTAGCATGAATAAAAGCAGAAATTTTTAACATTTAAAATTTTGACAAAATTAAATTTCTCACATCACTAAGAGTAATAAAATTTATTGATCTATTATCTAAGCTATAAATAACATTATTGGGAACTTTGAGATCTCCAAATTTAATATTATCTAAATCAAGTAGTTCCTTAATAAAAACTTTGATAACTCCCTCATGTGAAATGATAGCTA
>CACCCI010000050.1:0-3134 GCA_902544495.1 uncultured Prochlorococcus sp. | reverse complement strand
TTATCTTTTTTGAACTTTGATTTTCAATTGATATCTTTTTAATTGCATTTGCAATAAAAAAAGCCCCCAAAAGGAGGCTATTAATTGGTGGCGGGGGGGGAGATTTGAACTTCCGACCTTCGGGTTATGAGCCCGACGAGCTACCAGACTGCTCTACCCCGCGTCATATACATAGCATACATCTGAAAGGGGTGTTTTTCCTTTTTTTTAGGATTCTTGGAATTTTACTTTACCTTTAACTTCAAGTCGCACTCCTTCAGAAAAATTAAACACTTTTTCTTCTATGTCTTGAATTCTTAAGTCAGATATCCATTCTAACTGTTTTAGTAAGTGAAGACTAACAGCATGCTTTGCTCTTTTTGAACCATCTTCCACTTTCAAAGCTATACCTATCCCTTCATTTACTTTACATAGGCACTGTATTCCCTCGGCTCCACCTTTACCTATAACGTTCCCATGAGAAGCTTTAATTATTTCTGTATCAAATTTATTGTTATCACTTATCATTGTTGGGTTTATTGCCATAGCCCTACTGATTTGTTCTAATTCAGCATTTTCGGAACTGCTCAGAAGTGAATATAACCTCGACATTTCTAATAATTTTAAATAAAGAGTGGGTGCACCACAATCATCACGTTCTGCCTTTATTTCAGATGACGGGATTTCAAGTAATTCTGAAACAATTCTGAATATTTCTATTTGAAGAGGATGATTCCCCTTTAAGTAACTATCTAGTGGCCAATTCATTTTTTTGCATGTAGCTAAAAAAGCAGCATGTTTACCCGAACAATTATGTTCTAATGGACTAGTCTTTGATTTTGGACATTTAAGATTATTAATGTCGATGTCATATTCCCATAAAATTTTGAATGCTTCCCTTGAATGAAGTTTTGATCCACTATGTGACCCGCATGCTAATGCGATTGATTTTGATTCATTATTGATTTTTGATGCAGCTCCACTACTAACGAAAGGTATTGCTTGAAAAGGTTTTAGTGCTGATCTTATGAAACTTTTATATTCTGGGTTTCCGGCGCACATTAAAACCCTCCCTTTTATATCAGTAATAACAGCATGAATTTTGTGGATCGACTCAATATTTGATCCTCTCATTAAGGTTGCTTGTAAGGGAGGATTATTAGAAGTGTAGAGGTTTTTGAAATTAGAACTCATTTAGAAATTGTTATATTGAAAAATCAAAATACCAGACAAAGCTAAGACTGAAATAATAGAAAAAATTTGAATTAAATTTTTTAAAATAGGTTTTACCTCAATGTAGGCAATTAGTGATTCTTTTTCTTTCAAAACTAATGGCTTTTCCCATACTTGACCGTCATACCAACCGGACTCCTCGTATTCGATTTTTTCAGATATTAATCTATTAAATATATGACTCCAACCTAGATATAACCTTATTGAAATTAAAAGGGGTATTGATAGGCTGCTAAAAAAGCTTATTAGAATATATTTTAAAAGGTATGTTTTAAAATATACACTACCTGAAGAAATAACAACAAATAGAACAAAAGCTCCTACCCAGAACTTTATCAATATAAAAATTAGTGACTTTTTTGTTTTTGGCCAAGAAAAAATTTTAGATTTTGATAATTCTATGAATTCATTTGTGGGTTGCTGCTCTCTAGGGACAGGACATTTAGATTGATTCATAAAATAAAATTATGGAAATAAAAGATTATCTCCATTACTCCAAAATGATTCAAGGTCATAATATTTTCTTATTTCTGGTTGAAAAATATTTACTATTAATTCACCATAATCGAGTAAAGCCCATTTCGCTTCATTAATCCCTTCTTTTCGTATAGGTTCAATTTTAGCTTTTTCTTTAAGCTCTCCCTCTACAGAGTTAGTTATAGATCTAACCTGTACATCAGATAATCCTTCTGCAATCAAAATCCATTCACTTATAAATGATACTTTGTCAATTTTTATAAGTTTTATATCTCTTGCCTTTTTTTCATCACATGCTTTAGCTGCTATTAAAACCAAACTTTTATTGTCCATAAACATTTTCACTTGAAACTGATTTTTCTGAGCCTTCTTGCTGAGATAATTCTGATCTCGCTTTTTCTGCACTTTTTCTTAAGGCATCTAATCTATTTTCAAAGAAACTTCTTTTTTTCTTTTTTCGTGTCTTATCTATTAACTCTTTTAATGCTCCTCCAAGACTTTTATAAGCATTTGGAATGCTGTATCCAAATCTGCAAGCAAGATCTATAGCTCTTTCATCAGCATAAATTGCATCTTGAAGTTTTTTTTCAGAATTATTTTTTAAATATAGTCTATATCCTGCAAAACTTGATAAACCAAGAGCAAGCAATAAAAGTAAGCCATCTTGTACCCATAACTCTCCAATTGCTCCTCCAAGTCCTATTGCAAGAGCTGCCATTTCCCATCCATCTCTGGGAATTGTGTCATTTTGAATTTTTCCAACTTCGTGCCAAAATAATAGATTTCTGTGGTCAATAGCATAGTTATCCCATTCATCTAAATCTATTTGAATTTCTACTTCGTCACGACCGATTTCCTCAAGTGTTATTAAAGGTGGGTCTATAGCTGCAGCAGCTTCAACAAATACCCAACTTTCATTTTCTGGAGGCAACAAACTTTTAAGTCGCTGAAGTTCGCTCATAAAAAATTAATTTCTTCCAATACTATAGAAACAAATGTTGCTTTTCAAGTAACTTGATTAACATCTGATGATTTATAAGTAGCATGATATAAATGAAAGTTTAAATTATGCCTCAAAGAGGTGATCTTAAAAAAATTCTTATTCTAGGATCGGGCCCCATTGTTATAGGACAAGCATGCGAATTTGATTATTCTGGCACTCAAGCTTGCAAAGCCTTAAGAAATGCTGGTTATGAAATTGTCTTGATAAATTCAAATCCAGCATCAATAATGACTGATCCTGATATAGCAAGCAAAACATATATTGAACCATTGACTCCTGAAATTGTTTCTCAAATTATTTTAAGAGAAAAACCTGATGCGATTCTTCCTACCATGGGAGGTCAAACCGCTTTGAATCTTGCGGTTAAATTATCAGAGTCAGATTTTTTAAAACAAAATAATATTGAACTAATTGGTGCAAATTTAACAGCTATTAATAAAGC
>CACCCI010000049.1:0-3489 GCA_902544495.1 uncultured Prochlorococcus sp. | reverse complement strand
AATATGAAAAAAAAAGTTGTTTTATCAATATTTATTATTTTAATTTCTTTTTTGCAGAATTCTTGTGGCTCAAAAAGAATATCTAAAAAAATCATAGTAGCAAGTTCTGGAAAAATTGAATCTTTAGATCCAGCTAGAGCAAATACTCTTAAAGCAATTCAATTAATCAGTTCTCTTGGAGACACATTATATGAATTAAATTCTGATGGAGAATTAATCCCTGAATTAGCCTCGGGGATGCCAGTTATTTCAAAGGATAGACTTCAAATAACTATCAATTTAAGAAAGAATGTTTTTTTTCACGATGGAACTGCATTTAACTCAAATGCTATGAAGTTTACTCTTGATAGATTTAAAAGAATTGGAACGATGAACTATATTTTAGGAAATAAGATTAAATCAATAGAAACGCCAAGTGAATATTCAGTCATAATAAATTTGAATAAACCATCAAGTTCTTTAAATGGTTTACTCACATCAGTAAATTTAACTCCAATATCTCCTACATTTTACAAACAATATTCTGATAAGTTTCTAAATGATAAATTCGTTGGTACTGGTAAGTATGAGCTGACTAGTTTTTCTAATGAAGTTCAATCAATTGATCCATATTTGAATTATTGGGGTGAAAAACCCCTAAATAACGGCGTTAATTTTGTGGGATATTCAAATTCATCATCTCTTTTTGGGGCTTTAAAAAGTAAACAAATTGACGTGCTTTTATCAAATTCAATTGATGATAGTCAGAGAAAAAGTTTAAATAATTTAAGCAAAAATAAACAGTTTAATGAAGGTAATAGTCCTCTCAATGAATTAAGTTTTATAAGCCTAAAAACTAGTTCTTATCCCCTAAATAATCTTAATTTAAGACTGGCTTTGGCAAAAAGTCTTAATAGAAAATTGATTAGTGAGAAAGTAAGTTATGGATTAAGAAAGCCATCTAGATCAATTATTCCTCCGATATATAAAAAAGATAATCAAGAATTGTGGCCTAAATACGATTATTTAGAAGCAAGAAAGTTATTGCAAAAAGAAAATTATTGCAATGGAAATATTCTAAAAATACCCCTTACTTATAGATCGAATGTACCAGCTGACAAGCTTATTGCTCTGACATGGCAAGAAGAAATTAAAAGTTCTTTGAAAGATTGTATTGATATTGAACTCAATGGGGTTGAATCTACAACAATTTATAAGAATTTAAGTTTAGGAATTTATACGGCAGTTCTTCTCGATTGGACTGGGGCTTATTCAGATCCAGAGGCCTATCTCACCCCTCTTTTAAGTTGTAATGAAATAATTGATGGCATATGTAAAAAAGGAGAATCAGTTTACAGCGGTAGTTTTTGGGGATCTAATAAAGTAGAAAGTTTATTTCTTGAGAGTGAAAAAATAAGCGGAATTAAAAGATTAGAAAAACTTGTTGAAATTGAAAAAATAGCAGCACGTTCAATACCTTACATCCCTATTTGGATATCCTCTCAAAAAGCATGGTCACAAAATAAAATATCAAAACCTATTTTTAATGGTGCAGGAATAATTTCATTGAGTGATCTTGAGTTAATTAATGAGTAGAAATTTAAATAAACTATTAAATTATTCCCTATTAAAAATTTCATTAATACCCATAATGTTATGGATAATTTCTTCATTAGTTTTTATTTTATTAAGAGTTGCTCCCGGCGATCCTGTCGATGCAATACTTGGATCTGGTGCAGATGAGGTTTCTAGGGAACTTCTAAGAAATAAACTGGGGCTTAATGAACCTTTAATAAATCAATATTTTTCATACATTAAAAATATATTGCAATTAGATTTTGGACAATCTCTTAGTACCCAAGAGCCTGTCCTTAATATTATTATTAAGTCATTGCCTGCAAGTCTTGAGCTTGGATTCTTTTCAATATTAATTGCCATACTAATAGGATTTTCATTGGGATTTATTGGCTTAAGAAATAGAGGGAAAAAGACTGATTATTTTTCGAGAATATTAGGTATTGCCACATATGCGATCCCTCCTTTTTGGGGTGCAATGTTAGCGCAATTATTATTTTCTGTATTTTTTAATATTTCCCCAATTGGAGGTAGATTTCCAATATTTCAACAACAACCTCAAATTACAGGTTTTCTAGTTTTAGATAGTATTCTTTCAAATAATATTATTGCCTTGAAAGATACTCTTTATCATCTCTCACTTCCTTCGATTACCCTTGGCTTTTTATTAAGTGGTATATTCAGCCGCTCATTAAGAGTAAATTTGGATAAGACATTAAAAAGTGATTATGTAAATGCTGCTATGTGTAGAGGAATATCAAGGAAAAAAATATTTTTAAACCATGCATTGCCAAATGCTCTATTGCCAATTGTCACTATTTCTGGCTTGACTATGGCCTCCTTAGCAGGAGGTGCTCTACTGTTCGAGGTAACTTTTTCATGGCCAGGTATTGCTTTAAGATTACATGAAGCTATTTCCCAAAGAGACTATACCTTGGTTCAAGGAATTGTAATTTTTACCTCTATGCTCATAGTCTCCTTAAATCTCTTCGTGGATATTTTAATCGCATATTTAGATCCACGAATAGAGTACTAATTTTTGGAAATTTCTTTTATTGTTTCAAGATCTAAAAGATGGAAATCAAGTCCTAAATCTCTTTGGTTTTTAATCACATTAGGGATCTTTTGATTTTTAATATTTTTTAAAAATTCAACTATAAATTTAGTAGATAAATCTTGTACTAATATTGGCTCTGAACCAATAAAAGTTTCATTTATTTTGAAGACATCATTATTTTTTTCATTGCTTTTATTAATTCTTATTGGAGAGAAATGACTTGCCCCTTCAATAATTAGAAATCTATTTGATGGATTATTTAAAGCAGAAAAAACTCTAAATTGTTCATTTATTAATGGTGTAATAAGGTCATAAGTACCACCTATTAGAAGAGTTGGCGTTTTAATACCTGTACTATTTTCTTTTGGCCATACTAAACTGCCAAATGAATTAAAACCTATAATCGCACTGGCCTTATTAGGATTATTTTTCTTAGGGAATGGTATTTCGCTCAACTGACATTGAAGTAATTTAGATAAATTTGTTACCGCAAAGTCCTTTAATGCCGAATCACATTTGTCCTCTAGTTGATCAGTAGGTTTATTGCCTTCATATAAAAGTGCTATTAAAGCACCAAGTGAATGCCCCATTAAAACATAAGATTTATTAAGTAAACCAAATTCTCCATTTTCATGAGCTTTTAATACAGCATCTAAATCTTTAATTCTATATAGGAAAAAGTCTGCGCTTCCTGGGATTGTGTCCTTACCTTCGAGTACTTCTATAAATGACTCTAAATTACTGCCTCTATGATCTATGAATAATATTGGCCACCCTCTCATAGCCAATTCGTGGCCTATCCATTTGAAATTATTAATCTCGCCTCCAAGCCCTGGCATAAAAATTATCAGTTCCTTATCTTCATTTGTTTTATTGCT
>CACCCI010000048.1:0-3554 GCA_902544495.1 uncultured Prochlorococcus sp. | reverse complement strand
GATAATTTAAAAGTGTGGCATTTAGTATTGCCAATCTTTCTGATAATTTCAGCTTTTAGTGCAGCATTTTTCTTTGCAATTTTATTTATTTTTCTTTTTATTTTTATAGCAGCCGCAATTTTAAATAAAGCCACTGATGGCTACGTAAAAAGGCAAGGTTACATAACAGGTAATAAAATTGGAAAAAGGGGCGGCAGGTATAACGAAAGAATGAGTAAAAAAGGTAATTCTTACAGGCAATATTATTAATGGAATTTTTAATTGATAGAAAATTCTGGAATTCTGTAAAAAAGAAAGTTTCCCCAAAAGCTGCCACTTTTATTACTAAACATTTAAAACAAGGGCATATAAAAACTGACTTTGATTTGTCTTTACCAAATACAAGAATATGTAATGGTTTCTTTGAAAAAAAATTAACGCCTTACAGTTGTGGAGGAGTATTTTTTAAACATTACAAGGTTAAAGATTTTGAAGTAATAGAAATAGAACTTGCAACTCTAAAAGTTCTTATTGAGCAAAAAGGTTTATCTGAAAAAATTAAGTACTGCAAAAAAGGAAATTCTGATTGTGATTTTGTTGTAGAACAAGATGAAAATCTAGAATTTAAAAAAAATGTTTATGAAAGAAAAGGTTTTGTTTATTTCATTAGAAATGCAGATATTTTCAAAATTGGAATTACAGATAATTTACTTAGAAGGTTTAACCAACTAAAACCTGATGAAGTTTTAAATGTTGTTAGATGTTCTAATTTTGAAAGTTTAGAAAAAGAATTACATAAGAAATTTAAAGAATATAGAATTCCACAAACTGAATACTTCAGATTAAGCAAAAATCAAATTGAACAGGTAAATATTGAAATGACTCAGGGAGCAAAATTCTAATGGAAGGTTTATTAATACTGCTCTTTGTAATTATTTTTGTTGTATTAATAATTAGGATTGGTGCTAAAGCAGAACAACCAACTTTATCCAATAAACAAGAAAGAATTGAAAGGGAGAAAAGAGAAAAAGAAAGATATGAAGAATTTAAAAACTATAAAGGTTCGGAATCATATCAAGCTTTACTAAAAAAATATGATGGTAATATTCCTGGCTCTGGTCAAGGAGATAATGGAGGAGAAAAAATGGGTAAAAGAGGAGGAAGATATATAAAAAGAGTTTCTAAGAAAACTGGGAAACCTTATAGACATTATTATTAACTATACTTTTATTGATTGACAGTCAATCTAAAATAATTGAGAGCAAATAAATTAATTAATGGCATTTACTCAAAGGCAAGTACAAATAATTCAAGAAAAAAGACCTGACTTAAGATTTCAACCTATACCAACTCTTGATGATCTAATAATCGAATTTTTAAAGAAATACGATGTTGATGTAAAACCAATCACATCAAAGTCAAAAAATATTAGAGATAGCATGATAGGTGGTGCTGTTACAGGAATGGCAGGAATTGATGCAGGAGGAGATGTTTTTATTGCGTCTGGACAAGATAAACAAACTAAAGTGCAAGAATGGACTCAATGGAAACAGTGGGCACTAGATCACAAAGATTTCGAGGATTTTAAAAGCAAGAGATTGGAAGAAAATCAATTTTTCAACGAATCTGTTTTGAAAAAAATTAATACAAGTCCGCTAAAAGAAGAATTAGAAAATATTTTTAAAAGGTCAGCAGTTTTCGATATGTCTGATGACCTTTTCTATCGAATATCATTGATAGGATTTTTAGTTATTTTTAGCTCAATGGTATTTTTCCTAATGCAATATAGAGAAAAGAAGGAAAATACTATTAGTCAAAGTTCTAAAACTGAAGAAATTAAATCTTTAAAGTTTTAATGAAAAGCTGGGGGATAATCGAGGGGATAATTATCCCAACTTCTCCCCAAAAGTGCATTCAAGAGAAGTCATAGCCAGTCATTAGGATTCAGGTCCTTCGACTCCCTCTCCGTACTTAATTAGGGAATATCTTATAAGTTGAATTTTTTTATAATTGGTTAAGGTTAATAGATTGTAGATCATTAATAGAATTTAAAATTAAGTCAGCACCTGCATCTTTTAGATTTTTTTCGTATGAATTACGTTCACTTAATCGGGACTTTGAATGTAAATGAGGAGGAGCTATTCCAATACTTATGAATTTCTGAGATGGTATTTCTTTTTTAGCGTTCATAACTGTATTTATATCTGCAATAGTATCTCCTACATATCCAATGGGAATATTTGATGTGCCAAGTTTATCTCCAAGAAGTTTTTTGGATAAATTAATAAAGCCTTTTGGATCAGGCTTGTCCGGAGCATCTCCCATAGATATTAATGGTGGTGATTTTAGTCCAAGTCTTTTTTCTAAAACAAATTTTGCCGAGGCAGACTCTGCGCCACTTACAAAACCCCAAATTATTCCATTGCTTTCTAATAAATCAAAAAACTTTTTATCAACTAATAGCTCTTCATTTGTTATTAAACCAGACCAATATTTGCTATCTTCATTTGGATCTCCTCCAAAGTAATATTCTTCAAAACATTTAACTATTTCCTCTCTTGAAGGAATTTCAATGTTAAAGTTCCCTTTTTTTTTAAATCTTTTTATAAATTCTAAACTTAAATCCCAGTCATTATTCCAAATTCCTTCATTTTTGGCATTATCAATATCTATATAACTTGGCTCCCATCTGGTATATTTGTAGACTGTTTTTTTCAATGAAAGCCTATAACTATTCTCTACGCTTCGTATTACACCATCTATATCAAATAAAATTAAACCAATATTTTTCAATGTATTTTCTTAATCCTTATGTAAAAGACTAGTATTCTTATTAAAAAAAAGCAAAAAATACTATGGATAATTTATTTATTACCTAAAGTTAATCTTTTAAATATCCTCTTGGAGTAAGAAAAATTTCATCTATTAATGTGGTTTGAGAATTGCCAATAATTATTATTGATAACATATCAATCTCTTTAAAAGGAATTGTTTTTAAAGTAAAAAATTTTTTGGTTTGATTTTCTCTCCCTACTTGTCTAGCTATTAAAACTGGAGTATCTCCATTCCTAGTTTGTAAACATATATCTATTACACTTTTTAGCTGCCAATTTCTTTCAATCGATTGAGGATTAAATAAAGCTATTACAAAGTCACCCACAAGAGCTCCTTCAATTCTTTTTTTTATTAAAGACCATGGAGTTAATTTATCGCTTAAGCTTACTGAGCAAAAGTCATTCATTAGTGGTGCTCCACTAATCGCAGCCGCCAATTGAACACTACTTATACCTGGATGCACTTCAAAGTAAGGTCTATATTCTTTTTTGATTTTTTGAAGTAGTTCTAAAACTAAACCTGCCATGCCATAAAATCCAGATTCACCCGAAGAAATTAAAGCCACTTTTATTCCTTCCTCAGCTAGTTTAATTGCTTTATTACATCTATCTTTTTCTTCAGTAAGTTTACTTTCAATTAAAACTTGGTCACTCCTTTTTAAGGATTTAATTAAATCTAAATACATTTTATATCCGATCCAAACAGTACATCTAGAAAATGCTTTTTTTGCATTACTGGTT
>CACCCI010000047.1:0-3585 GCA_902544495.1 uncultured Prochlorococcus sp. | reverse complement strand
ATCCTCTTTGGTGTGATGCTAAAAGAGGAATAGGTATTAAAGAAATTTGTGAGTCAGCCAAAGATTCTAGGTCGTCAATCGACGACAGAAGACTCTCTAGAGGAATGCGAATTAGGCCAATTAGAGCCCTTACACTTGGTTTCCCAAACGTAGGAAAGTCAGCATTAATTAATAGAATTGCAAAAAAAAGAGTAGTAGATAGCGCGAGGAAAGCAGGTGTGACTCGTAATTTAAGATGGATAAAATTAGAAAGTGGTATAGATCTGCTAGATGCTCCTGGTGTTATACCTCCAAATTTAGAAGATCAAAAATCAGCACTTAACCTTGCACTTTGTGACGATATTGGTGAAGCTGCTTATGAAATAGAGAGTGTCGCAATTGAATTTATCAAAATAATATCCACTCTCAACAAAGATAAGAATGCGAATATCTCAGTTAAACAAATATCTAATAGATATGGAGTTGATATTGCAAAAGGCTTTAAGAATCCTTCTGGTTGGATCGACGAAGCAGCTTCAAAACATACTTCAGGAAATAAAAGGAGAATGTCTCATAAGTTATTAGAAGATTATAGAAATCAAATGCTGGGTAAAATTGCTTTAGAAGTCCCACTATGGAATTAAATAATCAAAATTCTTTCGGCATTGGAGAAGGTGAGCTTATAGAAATTATTTATGAGCTACCTCTTCCTATGAGGCTAGACAGATGGTTGGTAAGTAAAAGGCCAGAGCAAAGTAGAGCAAGAATTCAACATTTTATAAATTCAGGTTTAGTACTGGTAAACTATAAGACCGCGAAAGCAAAGACCCCATTAAAAAATGGCGACAATGTTCAAATATGGATGCCTCCTCCAGAACCTCTTAATTATTTGAAACCTGAAAAAATGGATTTAAATATCCTTTTTGAAGACGAGCACATCATAGTAATCAATAAACAATCAGGACTAATTGTTCATCCAGCCCCTGGACACAAATCTGGAACTTTAGTGAATGGATTACTTTTTCACTGTAAAGATCTACCTGGAATTAATGGGAAACTAAGACCTGGGATTGTTCACAGATTAGATAAAGATACCTCCGGATGTATGGTTGTTGCGAAAAGCCAAGAGGCATTAGTAAATCTCCAGAAACAAATTAAAGAAAAAATAGCATCACGCGAATATATTGCAGTAATTCATGGAGCACCGAATTCTGAAGAAGGCCAAATAGTGGGAAACATTGGCAGAGATAAATTAAATAGATTGAAATATAAAGTAGTTGAAGAAACTTCAGGAAGGTATGCCTGTACCTATTGGAAATTAGAAGAAAGATTTGGCAATTACTCATTAATGAGTTTCAAACTAGATACGGGACGAACGCATCAAATAAGAGTACATTGCGCTCACATTAATCATCCAATTGTGGGTGATCCTTTATATGGAAGATGTAAAAAACTACCATGTAAATTAGATGGCCAAGCTTTACACGCCATTAAGCTTGGACTTATACATCCAATAAATGGTAAAGAAATGATATTTGAATCAGAATTACCATTAGATTTTCAAAAATTACTAAGTGTCCTTAAAGTTAAATAAGATTCAAAGAGGAATTTAGAAGCGATTTTGTATACGTGTTTTGAGTTTTAGTGAATATTGTAGAACTTTCTCCTTCATCAACTATCTTTCCGTGATTCATAACTAGCAACCTATCACAAAATCTTTTAGCAATGCCCAAATCATGAGTAATAAAGATAATCGTTAAATTCATTTTTTCTTGCAAGACTCTAAGTAATTCAAGAATCTCTATTTTTACTGAAGCATCCAACATATTAACGCTCTCATCACAAATCAAAATTTTTGGTTTCAACAATAGCGCTCTGGCTAATGAAATTCTTTGCAATTGACCACCAGATAATTGGCTAGGATAAGAATTAAAAAAATCATTATTTAAGGGAAGATTCAAATTTCTAAACATTAATTTTATTTCTTTTTCGATTTTTCTTTTATCTGAAATTTTTTGAATAAAAAATATATCTTCCAAAATACTTTTAATTGTCATTTTCGGGTTCAAACTTGAAAAAGGATCTTGAAAAATAATTTGTACTTTATTATTCTTTTTAAATGATTTATTTTTTTTCGATGCATGATTTTTATCATAAATTTTGATTTCACCACCTCTTACTTTAAGAAGTCCAATTAAAGCTCTACATAATGTACTTTTACCACTCCCTGAAGAACCAACTATTCCAAGAGTCTCATTCTCATATAACTTGAAACTAACTTCATTTAAAGCCTTATTCCATTTATTAATGAAAATTGAAGAATTTAATTTATACCAATGTCTTAGGTTATTTACCTCTAGAACGACCTGATCTCGAGCATTATTTTTAGTATTTGGTTCTAATACTATTTTTGAAGAATTTACTAACTTTTTCCCGATATCTGATTTTGGTGATTGAAAAATATCTAATATATTCCCTTTTTCAACAATCGATCCCTTTGCAATTATTGCAACTTTTTTACACCACTTTGCTGCAAGATTAATATCATGACTAATTAAAATTAAAGTTGTATCAAATTCATTACATAGATGAATTATTTCTTGCATAATTTCAAAACTTGTTTTGGTATCTAAGCTTGTTGTAGGTTCATCAGCTATTAATAATTTAGGTTTCAAAGCAAGTGCCATTGCTATAGAAACTCTCTGTCTCATTCCGCCGCTAAATTGATGTGGGAAAGAATCAAGTCTACTTTCTTCAATTCCGACTTTTTGAAAAACTTCTCTTACTAATTTTTTAATAGCTAAAGGTGATTTAGTTTGATCATGTGTTTTAAATAATTCATATAAATGATCCCCAACTCTCATTAGCGGATTAAGTTTTTTTATAGAGTCTTGATAAATAAATCCAAAATTCTTTCTTCTAAATAATTGTGCATCTTTATTGTTTATTTTCCTAGGATCTACATTAGAAATCGATAGATATCCTTTAGAAGTGGCCTTTGCAGGCAATATATTTACTAATGTTTTTGCAAAAGTGGTCTTTCCACATCCAGAAGGTCCTATTATGGCCAAATGATCTCCACTATCTATTTCCAAATTAAAATTTTTGATAATAGGTTGCTGTTTTAGACCATATTTAACAGTAAGATTTTTAACTACAATAATTTTTTCTTTATTTTTTTCCATGATTTATAGCAAATTTTTCTAGACATAAATAAAATACATCTAAAGCAATATAAAATGACCGAGGCAGCTGCAAATTCAAAAGAAAAAAACGAAATTGAAGTTTCCAAAACTATTTTGCCTGAAAATAAAAAATATGAAAGTGAATCTTTGAATTATCAAATAAACATTCCCGATTGGCTTCTTGAAGATATTCATAATTTTGAAAAATCAAATAAAAAAAATGATGAGAATCAAAACCTTATAGTAAAGGCTTTTAAACTTGCTTATAAAGCTCATGATGGACAATTCCGTGCGAGCGGCGAGCCATACATTATCCACCCGGTTGCTGTTGCAAATCTCCTTAAAGAAATAGGTGCTAGTTCATCTGTTATTGCTGCAGGCCTTTTACATGATGTAGTTGAAGATACTGGAATTGATTTAT
>CACCCI010000046.1:0-3636 GCA_902544495.1 uncultured Prochlorococcus sp. | reverse complement strand
ATCAGGAGGCAGAAGAGATGGAGGAGGATTCCGCATAAGATTGAGTGATAACGAAATGAAAGCTGTTAAATCAATACAAGAGACCTTTCAATTAAGATCTACCGTTGCGGTTCTTGGTTTCTCTGTTAGAACACTTAGCGAAATGATCAAAGACGAAAAATTGATTGAATCAATCACAGAATATGCAAAAAATAATAAAAACTCTTCACCGAGTAGACAATCACAAAATCCTTATGAAGAAAAGACAAAAACAACACCTGACCCTTTTGCAAGACCTGTAAAAAGTTCATCAACTGAAGAGATTCAATCTAGCGAAGTAGAAGAGGATGGCAAATAAAAAAAGAATTCTTTCGGGAGTTCAACCAACTGGTGATTTACATATTGGGAATTGGCTTGGGGCCATAAATAATTGGGTTACGCTTCAAGAACAATATGAAACATTTTTATGTGTAGTTGATTTACACGCAATAACAGCCTCATTTAATCCCAAGGAATTATCCAAAAATACTATCTCTACTGCAGCTTTATACGTCGCTTGTGGGATAGATCCAAATATATGCTCAATTTTTGTCCAAAGTCAGATTTCAGCGCATTCAGAACTTTGTTGGATATTAAATTGCATGACCCCAATAAATTGGATGGAAAGAATGATTCAATTCAAAGAAAAATCCATACAACAAGGTAATAATGTATCTATTGGATTATTTGACTATCCAATACTTATGGCTGCAGACATCCTTCTTTATGATGCTGACTTCGTACCAGTAGGTGAGGATCAAAAACAACATCTTGAACTTGCAAGAGATATTGCACAACAGAGAATTAATGCCAGATTTAGTAAGGATAAAAATATTTTAAAGATCCCTCAACCAATCATCATGAAGAATGGTTCAAAAATAATGAGTTTAATTGATGGTACAAAAAAAATGAGCAAGAGTGATCCTAATGAGGGCAGTCGCATTAACTTATTAGATCCTCCTGAAATAATCACAAAAAAAATTAAAAGAGCCAAAAGTGACAGTTCTATTGGAATTGAATTTAACAACCCTGAAAGACCAGAATCTAAAAATCTTTTGATGATATATTCAATATTGTCTGGCAAAGAAATTTCTCATTGTGAAAATGAATTCTTAGAGACTGGTTGGGGGACATTTAAAAAATTAATTACTGAACAACTTATTGAATCACTAGAACCTATTCAGAAAAAGTATAAATTATTAATTAATGATCCCTATCAACTAAATAAAATCCTTGATGAAGGGAAGGAAAAAGCTGAAGATCTAGCAAATCAAACTTTAAAAAGAGTTAAATCAAAATTAGGATTTTTTGAAATGGAGAAATAAATTATGCCAATAATTACCTTGCCTGATGGTTCAAAAAAGGTTTTCGAAAAATCTGTAACTATTCTAGACATTGCCCAAAGTATAGGTGCTGGACTAGCTAAAGCAACAATTGCTGGGAAAGTAAATGATGTTCTTATTGATGCAACAATTCCTATAAGTAAAGATTCCAAAGTTGTAATAATCACATCAAAAGATAAAGAAGGAATTGAAATAATAAGACATTCCTTCGCTCATCTTATTGGTCATGCAGTTAAACAAATTTACTCTGATATTAAAATGGCGATTGGGCCTGTAATTGAAGATGGTTTTTATTATGATATTTTCTCTGAATACAGATTTACTCCTGAAGATTTAATAAAAATCGAAAATAGAATTAATAAATTAATAAAAACAAACTATGACGTTGAAATTTTACAAGTTTCTAAAGAAGAGGCAATTAAAACTTTTACAGAAAGAGATGAGACTTTTAAATTAAGAATAATTGAAGAAATTCCTGAAGAAGGTCTCATCAATTTATACAAACACGAAGAATACATCGACATGTGTAGAGGGCCTCACGTGCCTAACACTAGACATTTGAGACACTTTAAATTACTTAAATTATCAGGTTCATATTGGAGAGGCAATAGTGAGAATGAATCATTACAGAGAATATATGGAACTGCATGGGCAAAAGAAAAGGAACTCAATGACTACTTAACAAGAATTGAAGAAGCGGAAAAAAGAGATCATAGAAAACTTGGTAAAAAACATTCACTATTTCATATACAAGAAGAATCTCCAGGAATGATTTTTTGGCACCCAAATGGATGGACAATCTACCAAGTACTGGAAAAGTTCATAAGAGAAATACTCAAAAAAAATGATTATTTAGAAATTAAAACTCCGCAAGCTGTTGATAAATCTCTTTGGGAAAAATCAGGTCATTGGGAAAAATTTAGAGACGATATGTTCACTACTGCATCAGAAAATCGAACATATGCAATTAAACCAATGAATTGTCCATGCCATATTCAAGTATTTAATCAAGGGTTAAAAAGTTATAAGGATTTACCTATTCGTCTTGCTGAATTTGGTTCTTGTCACAGAAACGAGCCATCTGGTGCACTACACGGCTTAATGAGAGTAAGAAACTTTACTCAAGATGATGCACACATATTCTGCACAGAAGAGCAAATTCAAGAAGAGGTATCTACTTTTATAGATCTTGTTTTCGAGGTTTATAAAACTTTTGGTTTTGATGAAATCATTATCAAATTATCAACTCGTCCTGAAAAAAGGGTAGGTAGTGAAGAAATTTGGGATAAATCAGAAGAGGCTCTTACCAAAGCTCTCGATAATAAGAATCTAAAATGGGAATTACAACCTGGAGAAGGTGCTTTTTATGGTCCAAAAATAGAATTCTCGTTAAAGGATTGTCTTAACAGAGTTTGGCAATGCGGAACTATTCAGGTTGATTTCTCAATGCCTATTAGATTGAATGCAACTTATGTAGATATTGATAATGAAAAAAGAAATCCAGTTATGCTGCATAGAGCAATTTTAGGTTCCTTTGAAAGATTTATAGGAATCTTAATTGAACAATATGAGGCGAAATTCCCAATTTGGCTTGCACCTTATCAAATAATTTTATTAAGCATTACTGAAAGAAATATTGAAAAGTGTTTAGAGTTTAATGAATTAATAAATAATAGTGGTTACCGATCAAAAGTTGATATAAGGAATGAAAAAATAGGATATAAAATACGAGAGGCAACTCTCGGTAGAGTTCCCTTAATTGCAGTTATTGGAGATAAAGAAGAGGAGATTGATTCAGTTGCCTTAAGAGCTTTGAATGGAAAAAATTTAGGAGTTTTCAACTTACCTAATCTTTTCAAATTAATGGATGAACAAATAGAAAAAAAAGGGAGAATACAGTAATTTATATTATATGAATTTTCTCGCTTGTGATTTAGGAGGTACAAAAGTTCTATTAGGAATTTTCGAAAAAGAAAAAAATAATAATTCGCCCAAGTTAATATTCAAGAAGAAATATATATCGTCTGATTGGAGTTCTTTTGAACTAATCCTAGAAGATTTTCTCAAAAAAGA
Organism: uncultured Prochlorococcus sp.; assembly: GCA_902544495.1. Lineage (GTDB taxonomy): Bacteria > Cyanobacteriota > Cyanobacteriia > PCC-6307 > Cyanobiaceae > Prochlorococcus_A. The sequence goes on along the minus strand of CACCCI010000046.1, from coordinate 202 downwards.
GTGCAAAAATATTAATCATCCTTCTTCTGCATGTTTCGCCGTAGCTGGTCCTTTATCAAAAAACAACGCGAAAATCATTAACTTGTCATGGAATATTTCTGGAAATGCTTTACAGAGGAAATTTAATTTTAAAAACTGCGAGCTAATAAATGATTTCGCTGTACAGATTTATGGAATACCTTTTTTGAAAAAAAATCAATAC
>CACCCI010000045.1:0-3873 GCA_902544495.1 uncultured Prochlorococcus sp. | reverse complement strand
ATATAACTAATAGAATAAGTCAAATTTTAAAGGAAACAAATCAAGAAAACTTAATTGAGAATATTGTCAAATCAATTGATCAATTTGACACCACGCAAGAAAATCTTGATGAATTAATTTTTTTATCGAAACAAGAAATACAAAGAGTTAAACCTCTTATACAAGAAATTACAATTGCTGCTAATCATTTGAATAACATTTTGTCTACTATCGATGACAAAGAAACTCTTAATGACATCAAATTGACAATTAATGCTGCTAGGTCTATCTCAACCAAAATAGATGATATGAGTGATGATTTTGAAAAATTAACGCAAGATAAAGAATTAACTAAATCTTTAAGAGATTTAACGATTGGACTTTCAAAATTCCTTAACGAAATTTATCCCTGAGAAATATTTAGAATTCATTGATAGCATTTAAAGCCATAGCTGCAATTGCCTTATCTGTAGCTTTTGGCAGTTGGACGTATTTACCTTGAGCAGCCTCTGCTAATTCTTTACCAAATCCACTTGCTATAAATTTTCTCTCTGTATCAATTACTAAGAGTTTTATCCCAAGCATGGGATATTTTGCTGCTATATCAAGAACCTCCTGTTTTAAATTGACATTTTCATTTTCGTTATCTTTCCCCTCAACCTCATTTTGTCCTAGAGATAATCCTAATGGTACATTTCCGCGGCCATCAGTGATCCCCACAACAATAACTTGACCTATATCTCCTGTTGAAAGAGCATTTTTTGCTACTTTTGCTGATTGTGTCAGTCCATGTGCCAAAGGGGATCCTCCACCACAAGGCATTGTTTCCAACCTTCTTTTTGCAGCAGTTATTGATCTTGTTGGAGGCAAAAGCACTTCTGCCTGATTACCTCTAAAAGGAATAAGAGCTACTTCATCTCTATTTTCATATGCCTCGGTCAAAAGTCTAATTACAGCGCCTTTGGCACTTTGCATTCTATTTAAAGCCATAGAACCACTCGCATCAACTAGAAAAATTACTAAAGCCCCCGCCTTTTTTTGAAGAAGCTTTGCCCTAAAATCATTTTCTTCAATAACTATTGATTTATTAGGGTTCCTTAATCTTCGTGATTTTTGATAAGGAGCTGCAGCTCGCAAAGTAGCATCTACCGCAATTCTTTTTACTTTACCTCTTGGGATTATAGGTTTTACATACCTTCCTCTACTATCACTTAATATCACTGATCTACTTCCACTATTTCCGGCTTTTGCTTTAGCTGATGAAAAAAGCAATAAATCAGGATCAACCATACATGCCTCAGGGTCTAATATGAATTCTTCAGGTATTTCGGGCGTAGATTCTTCTTCTCCATCAGAATTATCTTCTTCTTGTTCTTGGTCTTGCTCATTATCATTTTCATTAGCCTCAGGTTCAGACTCTTCATTATTTGATTGAGGTGGAGGTGGAGGACTCTGATCCTCTGGAGGGGGGGGTTGAATATCATCATCTTCTGGAGGAATTTGCATTGCGCGAGGGAGAATAACTAACCTAACAGCGACTTTTAGGTCTTCAGAATTTACATTCTCATCGCCTCGAAGAGCTGCATTAGCCTTTGCTACTTTTACTGCAAATAATTCTGACCTATGCCCTTCTACTCCTCCCCTAAGAGCTTCATTCACTAAATAAGTTATTTGGTCTTTTGTTATCTTGACATCCTTTAACCATTGCCTTGCCAAAATTAATTGTGTAGATAAATTATCGGATTCTTCAGACCATTTTTCTGAAAATTTAATATTATTTTCTGCGTGTGATAGAACAGATTTTGTAATCTCAACTCTTTGAGTATTATCAATAGATTGATCTGCCGAAAGTACAATAGCAAAACGATCTAAAACATGATCTCTTAAAGCACCTTCTTCGGGATTATAAGTTGCTATTAAAAGTGACTTACAAGGATGAGAGAGGCTTAAACCATCTCTTTCAATATTATTTTGCTCTCTTCCTATAGCTTCAAGAATTAAATTTACAATTTCATCATCCAATAAATTTATATCGTCTACATACAGAACACCTCTATGAGCTTCTGCTAAAATCCCAGGTTGAAAGACTTGTTCCCCCGTACTCAATGATGCAGCGACGTCAATTGATCCAACAAGCCTGTCTTCAGTTATGCCAATGGGAACTTGAATAAATGGAGCCTCTCTTACTTTTTTCGGAATTTCTTCAATTTGATTCAAATAATCACTTCCAATTACCTCCTCCAACAATTTATTAGTACTAATATCCCATTCCTCTGGTTTATCTGGATCAAGGTTCCTCCCAATAGGTCTTAATGAAGTTCCACTATTTTTCTCAATTAGCTTTTCAAGTATTAATTCATTATCTAATACCTCTATAGGAGGAAGTAAAGTATGTAAACCCCTAGCTAATACTGACTTACCAGTACCTCTTCCGCCAGCAATAATAACTCCCCCTAAACTTGGATCAACTGCTGCCAAAAGTAAAGATAATTTCAATAAGCTATGACCTGTAATTGCGGCCAAAGGAAAAGCTCTAAAAGAATCCTTTGACTTCATTAAATCTTTTATTTCTCCTTTTTCTTTTAACTCGGGGTTCAAAATCACTTTAAAAATGCCTGATATAGAATTTATCCAATAACTTTGTTTTTTGTAGTGGAATTATCAAATCTTAATATCAAAAATGGACTATGTATATCCCTCGGAGCAAATATTGATAGTAAATTCGGAAGCCCTCTTGATTCACTATTAATTTGCAAACCAAAAATAGAGGAAATAATAAATGAGTGGGGAGAAAGTTCCAACGAAAAAAAAGAAGAGAAAAGCAAGTTTTATGCAAACTTTTTTTGGTCTTCAATTTATGAGACATTACCTCATGGTGTTGATAATGAGCAGCCAAATTATTTAAATACTCTATTACTTATAAAAAGTAATTCTTTCCCTAAACCATCAAATAAAAACGCGAAATTACTTTTAAAAGAGCTAAAAAAGTTAGAGAGATTTTTCGGAAGAGAAAAGACGCCAAAGGGTAAGAAATGGCTATCAAGATGTCTCGATTTAGATATTCTTTGGTGGGAAGATTTTTATACGGTTGACGAAGAATTAACATTGCCTCACCCTAGATTCATGAATCGGAATTTCGTTATTACACCACTGTCTGAAATCTTAAGTAGAAGCCAAAAAATCACAAAGTTTGATGACCCAAAATGGTCTATTAATTGATTTACAAATCCAAAAAATAACTGTTAGGCTATTTCTATTTAAAATTCATGGGCAACATAAACTTTTTAAAAAGATCCATTTTTAAAGAAAAAATATCTGAGTTAAAGTCAAAAAAATTTAGTTTCGAGATAAATAGAATTGAGCTTCCAAATGGACACGAAGGTGAATATGGATACATTAAGCATCCTGGGGCAGCATTAGCCGTACCTATCACAAAAGACAATAAAGTCATAATTCTTCGGCAATATAGATTTGCTGTTTCAAGGTATTTATTAGAATTTCCAGCAGGCACATTAGAAATAGGTGAAACACCTATTAATTCAATTAAAAGAGAAATACAAGAAGAAACTGGATTTAGTGCAAACAAATGGGATGAACTAGGAACTCTTGTCCCCGCTCCTGGTTATGCAGATGAAGAAATTTATTTATTTTTAGCGCGTGATTTGAGCAAACTAAATTCCGAGGTTAAAGGAGATTTAGATGAAGATATAGAAGTATTAATTTTAGATCCGAACGAACTAGATAATCTTATTTCTAGTGGGGATGAGATTCTTGACGCAAAAACTGTGACAGCTTGGTTTAGAGCTAAACAATTTTTAGATAAATTATGAATAAACCTAGAATACTTTTTTGGCATAGAAAGGATTTAAGAATATTTGACAATCAAGCTTTAAT
>CACCCI010000044.1:0-3875 GCA_902544495.1 uncultured Prochlorococcus sp. | reverse complement strand
AATAAATTTGAATTTAAATCTGCATCTTGAATAATCGAGGATGTCTTGTAATTTATAAGTAGTTCATTAACAATGTTTAAAAAACCTTTTTCTCTTAGTTCTTGGGACCAAGTAATGCATTTATTGATTAAAATTTCTAAATTATTACTAATTCCATCATCAAGTAAATCTTCTAATTTTATTTCTATAAATTTTGAAGTAGCAAGCAAAGTTATATTTTTTAAAGACCTCGGATTTAATAAACATTCAATGAATAAAAATAGTAGAGAACTTGCTTCTGTATCAAAAATATTTTGTTTATTTTGAATTTTGCATGGAAGGTTAAACTGATTTAATTTTTTTTTAAAATCTATGCATTGCGAATTGTTTAATGTAAGAATCGCAATTTTATTAATATCAATTTCTTTATTATTTAAAATAAAGTTAACTATGTAATGAGTTACAAGATCCTCTATATCAGTCTCTTTTTTTGAAAATTCTACAATTTCAAATACATCCTTAAATTTAAATTCAGGATTAATATTTTCATTAATTCTTGAGGTTAATTTACTATAGTTTAGCTTGGATTGTTTAAGTCCATTCTTATAAAGTTTATTAAGAACATCGATTAACTTTTTTGAGGTTCTATAGTTATCTGTAAGACTAAAAACTTCGATGGCATTAGATCTTGCATCTAAGTAAGTTTCAATATCTCCACCTCTAAATTTGTAAATCGCCTGTTTTGGATCACCTACGCAAAGTAAAAAATGATTTTTTGTATTAAAGAACTTTTTTATTAAATTCCACTGAGTAATATCTGTATCTTGGAACTCATCAACTAAGACACAATTAAATCTTTTTTGAATTTTGGATAAAGTATTACTATTAGTAACTTCCGAATCTAGAAATGTATTTTCTACAGTCTTTATAAGATCATTGAAGTTTAAAATAGAAAAACTTGTCTTTAATTCAATTAATTTTATATAAGCTAATTGGGTAAATATTCTTACAAATTCAGTAAAGAAACCTTCTTTTATTTTATAAATTTTATCTTGTAATAAATTAAATTTTGTAAAATCTAATTTTAGATTATGTTTATTAATTTCTTTAGATATATTTTCAATGTAAAAATATTTATATAAAAGATCATCCTTAGAAATATCATATATAAAATCAAAAACATTTTTAGAATTAAGCCTTGTGTTAATCTTTTCAATCCAACAATTTATTTGATCAAACTTATCATTTCTTGGTTTTGCAGCATAAATTTGACTTTTCCCTCCACTCTCCTTAATTAATTTTCCTAACTCTATAAGTTGTAAAAATAATTCCTTACCTTTCTTATTCCATTCAAAACAAAACTCGTTCCAATTTAAATAAAAAAATTCATTAAAATAATTATTTAAATCAATAATCTTATATTTATTATTTATTTGAAATTTACAGATATTCTCTTGATCTATATTTTTTAAAATTTCTACAAAAAATGACTTATTGATCCTACTTCCAAATCTAGAACTTATTTTTTTTTGGTTGATTACTGAAATAATCTCATGATTAAGATTCAGAAAATCATTAATCCACAAATTATCTATTACATCTTTATATAAATTATCAATATTATTCTCAATATATGGATCTTGAGTTACACCTATTTCAATACTATATTCATCTATAATATTATTACAAAAAGAATGGAACGTTGTTACTTTTAACTTATAGAATTGATTTATAAAATCATCAATTTCGGAAATTATTTTTTCCTTAGATTTATCTTTATCCTTAAAATTTAGATACCAATCCTTAAGAGTATTATCTATCTTACTTTTATTATGCCCTTGCAAATATAATTTTAAATTATGAAATCTCGAGAGTATTTTATCTCTTAATTCAGAACAAGTATTTTTTGTAAAACTTAGTAAGAGTATCTCATCTGGTTTAACTTTTTTCTCCAAAACATTTCTTAAAACTATATGAGCTAAAGTAAAACTTTTACCAGTTCCTGCACTTGCTTCTACTAATTTAAATTTATTATCTAATTTAATTTGATTAATATCCATTTTTTTATTAAATTAAACTTTGACCTCATTTTTATAAAGTAAGTAATTCTTAAATTTATTCATTAAATATTTCTCTTCCAATGCAATCTTAAATTTAATTATTAAGGCTAAACTTATTGTCAAAAATAAATAATAAATAGATAATTTTATGATAAAAAATCCAATAGAAACAAATATTAAAGAATAGTACATAGGATGACGAGTAAATCGATAAATACCTGTAGTAACTAGATTGCTATTGTTTATAGGTCTTGGGAAAGGGGATAAATTCCTACCTAAGTCTCTAATTGAAACTAACATTATTATGAAAGCGATTATGATAATTAAAATACCTAGGAAATAAGAAAAAGCACTTGCTTGAATTATTTGTTTTTGTGGAAGAAGTTCCCATTGAAAAAAATGAAGACTAATAATAAAAAACTGTAAAAAAACAAGCATTAGATCATAAGCATCTTTAAAAAAATTTTTTAACTGAAATTTAGACATTTTTTATTTCTTCAATGCTCTAATTAGAGGACCATATAATCTGTATGATAATTGATCAAAATAGTTATTTCCAAGAAAGAAATCTGGTTCTTTGTCATTACCAAAACATATTTTCATTTCGATATTATCTCTTTCTCCTTTAGAAAAATTTTTATTACCAATCCATTTATCTATAAAAGCTTTTTTCTCATTTTTTGATTTTATTTTTGCTTCTACATATTTATAAGCACTTTCTGGAGGAAGAGGTAAACATTTTTCAGAATAATTTTTAAAAATATTTATGTACTCCTCCAAAATTAGATTTGATTCAGGGGCTCCTGGTGATTGAATAATTTGCGATTTATAAATATTTTCTGTTCTAAAAATTACTTTAGTCCTTTTTATACTCCTCTTTAAAGAAGAAATAAAGAGTAATTTTATCCAAGCTTCAGTCAAACGACTAAAACTTAACTTCGAATTAATTAATTCAATTACGGTGTCATCAGCGATTAAATATTCTTCTTTATTCGCATTTAACTTAACATAGATTTTATTAATCTTATTATGTTGACTCAAACTTGCAGATAGACTGCTTAATAAGTCTTTGATTTCTTTTTCTTTTGTAAAAATACTATTATTGGGCATAATAATACCAATTTCAGCCATTTGATCATTAATATTTAATTCATTTAAATCATCAATAATATTATGATTATCAATCTCTACTTGTTGGATTATTTTTGTAATTAGTTGCGACTTTTGCAGATTGCTTACATACTCCTCGTCTGGATGATGAATAAATATTTCCTTGGGAGAAATATTGTTTTTATTAAGCCAATATTTTTGTGGAGTCTTAAACCAATAAATCAATTCTGATAATTTGTAATTTTTAATATCAGATTTTTTTTCATTCCAATTTATATTTTCTATTAAAGAATAATTTCTTTTAATAATCTTAGATTTATCAAGATCAATTATTTCATTTTTATTTAAATCAGAATCTTTAATTATTAATTCTCTTTCGCTTTGGTTTAAGAAACTATCAAAAAAAGAAATTAACTCTTTTATAGGAAAAGAAATATCTAATTTTTTATTATCTTTATCATTTTTTACCCAAGTAACTATAAATTTATCTCTGCAGGCAATTATCAACTCCAGAAATGCATATTTCTCTCTTTCAAAAACAGATGGATCACCTAAATGATATTTATTTTTTATTAAATTAATGTTTTCACTCTTTGTTAATTTTGGATAATTAACACTATTCATGTCTATTAGGAAGATAACCTTATGTGGAATATGCCTTGAATTTTCAATATCACTTACTAGGATCTTGTTGACTCGTGATTTGCTTTGATATTTAACTTTATT
>CACCCI010000043.1:0-3886 GCA_902544495.1 uncultured Prochlorococcus sp. | reverse complement strand
TGTAAGTATTTAACTTAAGTTCGATATTTTTCAAGAAAATAATGCTTTTAGAAAAAAACTCATTTTTAGGAAATTTTTAAAAATTTTATAGCTTATCTAAATAATTTACTCAATATGTCCCTATTAAATGTAAGAATAAATTATGTATAGATTTATAATTTAAAAAGTGGAAGGACAAAATAAGTCGATCACGTTTGACGGACGAGAGATACGACTAACTACAGGACTATATGCTCCTCAAGCAAGTGGATCAGTAATGATTGAGTGTGGTGATACCTCACTATTAGTTACAGCAACAAAAACTGCCAAAAAAGAACCATCAGACTTTCTACCTCTAATATGTGACTATGAGGAGAAACTATATGCTGCGGGAAGAATTCCAGGTGGATTTATGCGAAGAGAAGGTCGCCCTCCAGAAAGAGCTACTTTAATTGCAAGATTAATTGACAGGCCCATGAGGCCACTCTTCCCCTCATGGATGAGAGACGAGATACAAATAGTTGCCTCTTGCCTTTCTTTAGATGAAAGGGTTCCAGCAGATGTTTTAGCTGTTACTGGGGCTTCAATAGCAACTTTACTTGGAGAAATACCATTTTATGGACCAATGGCTGCAGTTAGAGTTGGTCTTATAGGAGATGATTTCATCTTAAATCCAAGTTATAGAGAAATAGAAAAAGGAGATTTAGACATTGTTGTTGCAGGTTCACCTGAAGGTATTGTCATGATTGAGGCAGGTGCTAATCAGTTATCGGAACAAGATACAATCGAAGCTATAGATTTTGGTTATGAAGCAGTTACTGAACTTATTAAAACGCAAGAAAATTTACTAAAAGATTTAGGAATAAAACAGATTAAGTCATCTGCCCCTGAAGAAGATAAAACATTACCCTCTTATTTAGAGAAAAATTGCACAAAACCAATTGAGTTAGTTTTAAAGAAATTTGATCTTTCAAAGGAAGAGAGAGATGTTGAACTCGAAAAAATAAAAGTTGATACTCAAGATAAAATTGATTCTTTGAAGGAAGACAATCAATTAAAAGTTCTTCTTTCAGCGAATGACAAGTTATTAAGTTCCGACTTTAAAAAATTAACAAAAAAATTAATGAGGTCACAAATCATAAATGATGGGAAAAGAGTTGACGGAAGAGATCTCGACGAAGTTAGAAAAATATCAGCTTCTGCAGGAATTCTTCCAAAAAGGGTTCATGGTTCTGCATTATTCCAAAGAGGTTTAACCCAAGTTTTATCTACAACCACTTTAGGAACTCCTAGTGATGCTCAAGAAATGGATGACCTAAATCCAAGCACTGAAAAAACTTATTTACATCACTACAATTTCCCTCCATATTCAGTTGGAGAAACTAGACCGATGAGAACTCCTGGGAGAAGGGAAATTGGACATGGCGCATTAGCAGAGAGAGCAATAATCCCTGTATTACCTGGTAAAGAGACATTCCCTTACGTCCTAAGGGTAGTTAGCGAAGTTTTAAGTTCAAACGGATCAACTTCTATGGGATCAGTGTGCGGAAGTACTCTCTCATTATTAGATGCAGGAGTTCCTTTAAAAGCACCTGTTAGCGGAACAGCTATGGGATTAATTAAAGAAGGTAAAGAAGTTAGAATCTTGACAGACATTCAGGGAATTGAAGATTTTCTTGGTGATATGGACTTTAAAGTAGCTGGGACAGAGAAGGGTATAACTGCATTACAAATGGATATGAAAATTACAGGTTTGCCAGTCTCTATTATTTCAGATGCCATAAAAAAAGCACGTCCAGCGCGATTACATATCTTAGAAAAAATGAAAGAGGCAATTGAAAAGCCTCAAGAAGTACTTTCACCACATGCACCAAGACTTCTAAGTTTTAGAATTGATCCTGAATTAATTGGTACCGTTATTGGACCTGGGGGAAGAACTATTAAAGGTATTACCGAAAGGACTAATACTAAAATTGATATTGAGGATGGTGGAATCGTAACAATAGCGTCTCATGATGGTGCTGCTGCTGAGGAAGCACAAAAGATAATTGAAGGTTTAACAAGGAAAGTGCATGAAGGAGAAATTTTCTCTGGTGTTGTCACACGAATAATTCCAATAGGTGCTTTTGTAGAAATTCTCCCAGGAAAGGAGGGAATGGTTCACATTTCACAATTATCGGAAGCTAGAGTTGAAAGAGTTGAAGACGTTGTTAGGCAGGGCGATGAAGTAACTGTAAGAGTAAGAGAGATCGATAGTAGAGGAAGAATAAATCTTACCTTAAGAGGAGTATCTCAAAATAATGGAATGTCTTATCCAGAACCTACTCCAACACCCGTTGCTCCGCTGAATTAATATTTCAAATATTTAGATTATTTTCTTTGATGATATCTTTTATCTTTTTGCAAATTTCCCCATGATTTTCCTTATCAGATGATGCAATAATCAATCCATTATGGGTTAATTCATTAATTCCATAGGTAAGATCCTCATTATCTATATTTGTTATTAATCCTCCAGCAGCTCTTAAAATAGCTTCTGGAGCTGCAAAATCCCAATCTTTAGGTCCGTTCCCTCCATGAGGGCTATATGAAAGGTATATATCGCTTTCTCCTTTGATAATAGAGGCAATTTTACATCCAATACTCCCCATAACTACTTTTTTCTTAAATTTAATTTTTTCCAATAAACTCTTTAAATTTTTATTATTGTGGTTTCTACTCGATACCAGTGCCATTTCATCAAGATTTTTTATTTTTGATAAATTTGAATTTAAATTAGGCTTCCCATTACGTTCACACCAAACTTTATTACCATCACTTATCCAAAGTTGATTTTTACTTGGAATTAAAACAACTCCTAAATAAGGTTTATTCATATAGTTTAATGCTAAATGCATAGCATAATCTCCTGTCCCTTGAATGAAATCTTTTGTACCATCAAGAGGATCTAATACCCATAACCATTGCTTATTTTTAAAGCAATTTTGATTATTTTTATAATTTTCTTCACTTAATAATTCCCAATCAATAAGAGGATATTTCTCTTTTATTCTTTTAATAATTAAATCACTCACTCTCAAATCAGCTTCTGTGACTGGCGATTTCATATTTGTTTTTTCAATAACTCCTTTTTTATAATCGGTATTATTTTTTAAATTTTCAGAAAAAGAAATCAATATTTCAGAAGCCTCCCTACTGAAATTTCTCAAATCATCGATAAGATTATTAATATCTACTCCAACTGGTAATTGAATCACAAAATGAGTACTAATTTATCATTATCTCATAGAGAGCAAGAACCTGAAAATGGGGTTTTATATTTAGTTGGAACACCAATAGGAAATTTATCAGACATATCCTCTCGAGCACTTAATATCTTAAAAAATGTTTTTCTTATCCTATGTGAAGATACAAGAGAAACGAGAAAAATATTGAGTAGATTCAAGATTCAAAATGAACTTTCAAGTTTTAATAGACATAACTCTAATAGCAAAATTCCTAAGATAATAAAATATCTTAAATCTGGTAAATCATTAGCTCTAGTTAGTGATGCAGGTATGCCTTTAATTTGCGACCCAGGAGAAAATCTCGTGCAAAACGCAAAACTTCATGATTTAGAAATAATTTGTATACCAGGTCCGTGTGCAGCAATTACTGCTCTTGCTGTTAGTGGTTTACCTTGCTCAAAGTTTGTATTTGAAGGCTTTCTGCCTAGAAAAAAAATTGAAAGAGAAAAAAATCTTTTGGAAATAAGCAAAAATGAAAAAACTACTATTATTTATGAATCACCAAGGCGTCTCAAGCAACTTTTATTTGAATTAAAAGAATACTGTGGTGGCTCAAGAGAAATAGCAGTTTCAAGAGAATTGACAAAAAAATTTGAACAACACATTGGTAATAATATTGA
>CACCCI010000042.1:0-3907 GCA_902544495.1 uncultured Prochlorococcus sp. | reverse complement strand
ATTAAAGATTCTTTTTCTCCATTAGGTGTTATCGATAAGAAAGCCTCATCACAGATAACTAATTTATATTTTTTTACAATTTCCTCTAATGAACTTTTCCCCCATAATTGGCCGGTTGGGTTATGAGGATTTGTAATCCAGATAACATCACCTTTTGGATAAACCGGAAATGATTGAGGAAAAATATTATTCCAGTGTTTTGGTAATTCGCAATGTATTAAATCACTATTCCAACAATTTAAAGATCTTTCATAATCAACAAAGCATGGAGAAGGAATACAACTTATTCCAAATTTGGATGCTTCATAACCTGCCCAAGTTATTAGCTCAGAAGCTCCATTCCCAGGCAAAATATTGTTTGGATTTATCCCATGAAATTTACCGATTATTTCTTTCAAATCACTCAAGTTTCTATCAGGGTAATATCTAAATCCAAGATTCTTTATTTCTTCATTTAATGAATCTATTAGGATTTGAGGGGGATCAAAGGGTACTAATGAAGCACTTGCGTCAATAATTTCAGAGGGTAATAAATTTAATTTTTTTGCATTTGCATATACATTTCCTCCATGCTTTAAGTTTGATATTTGCATGGCTAAGGTTGAGTAATCACTATTTTCCGATTTTTTCATTATTCATTTTCTAATTTTATTTGAAAAATTCTTTCAAGAGTTTCTTCAAAAACTTCTTTAGAAATTTTATTCTGATTGATTAAAACTGAGCCTCCACTTTCAGCGAGAATCATTGCATTTTTCTCCTGATGATTATTTTTAGAATCTGGATATGGAATTAAAATAGAAGGTTTTTCAGCCTCTATTAGTTCATTGATTGTTCCTGCACCGGATCTCGATATTACAAGATCACAGTTTTGAATTAAAGCTGCTATTTCATTAGTAAATTTCTTTTGAATATAATTTTTAGAGTTTTTTACATAAAAAGGTTGTTGATTAGATTCCCCAATAATATGAATTATCCGAAACTGTTTTTTTAATAAAAATTCCAGAGATTCGTTAAGAATTTGATTTATAGCTTTTGCTCCTTGACTACCTCCCATGACAATCAAAAGAGGTCCTTTTCCTTTTGGAACCCATTCTGGCAAGGGATTAGATTTATAGAATTGTTCTCTTAAAGGGGTACCAGTGAAAATAGTTTTACAATTTCTTAAATAAGAATTTGTATTCTTAAATCCCAGAAGAACATAGTTACACAAAAAACCAAAATATTTCGTGACCATTCCTGGAATTAAATTTGATTCATGAATAATAACAGGTATCCGCAGAAATTTTGAAGCAACAATAGTGGGGGCAGAGATATAACCTCCAGTCGTAAAAACCAAGTTAATTTTTTTTTCTTTTAAGATCCTAATTATTTGGAAAGTTGACATTAAAATTTCTATATATTGACATAACAAAAAAATATTTTTTCTTGGTGTCTTTATACTCAAAGTCCTCAGATTATATTTTTTGGGAATTAAATTGGCATCAAGTCTTTGGTTAACACCCAACCAATGTATATTCCAATTATCTTCTACGTCTTTAGAGACTGCTAACGCTGGGAAAATATGCCCCCCTGTCCCACTTGATGCGACTAATAAATTATTTTTTTTAGACATAAAAACTTAAATTAGTAGAATAAAAACAATAAATGATAAATATGTTTAATTTAAACTTTTTCAGAAATATAGGTTTCCCTCTCTACTTATTTATTTATCTCATTATTCCCTATTCAGCAATAACGCAAACTTTAAAAGTTGATTTTATAAGAAATCTAGAAACCTCATTAAATAAAAGAGACTTAGAGTTTATTAGAAAAAATTTTAGAAATGATGAAAACAAAAATATACCAAAACAGTTTTCAAAAATTATCAATGATTTCCCTGATAGCAAATGGAAAATCAAAAGACTAAAATCAAATATTCCAAATAAAGAAATTTTGAGAATAAAAGTTTTAGGAAAAAAAATAGTTAATGGAGAAATCCATATACTCGAATCCAATTTCGATTATATTTTTTCAGTTCTAAATGAAAAAATCGATGAAGGTACCATTAAAAATTTATTCACCACAATAAGAAATGATGATAAGAAGATAGATATTAGTTTTAAAATTCCTGATAAAGTTCTTACTGGTTCAAAATATGATATTGATGTAATTCTAAATAAGCCACTTGAAGAAGTGATTATTGCTGGGGCAATAAAACCTCATCAAGTAAATTCATTGTTTGAACAAGAAATATTATTGGAGCCATTGGCATCTGGGGGAATTTTTAAAATAACAAGGGCGCCTTCAAAACCAGGGATACAAATATGGTCAGGAATTATAGCTCATCCTGAGGGGATAATTACTTTCACAAAGAGTATTGATATTGTTGAAAAGATATAGCCTAAGCGTCGTTTAAAGCAGCTACACCAGGTAAAGTTTTACCTTCTAGAAGTTCCAAACTTGCTCCACCTCCAGTAGATATATGTGACATTTTCTCAGCTAATCCTGCTTTCTCTACAGCTGCGACTGAATCTCCACCACCAATTATTGTACAAACTTCAGAAAAGGCACTTAAGTCGGCAAGAGTCGTAGCTATTGCATTTGTACCGCTTGCAAATTTATCAAATTCAAAAACTCCCATTGGACCATTCCAAATAATTGTCTTACATTCTGCAAGAGCATTCTGAAAAACTTTAATGGAATCTGGACCAATATCGAGACCCATCCATTCCCCACTAATTGAATCAATTTGAGATATTTTACTATTGGCGTCCGGAGAAAATTCATCAGCCAAAACAACATCAGTGGGTAATAATAATTCTACTCCTTTTGCTTGCGCTTTTGCTTCTAAATCTTTAGCAAGCTCGAGTTTATCTTCTTCTACAAGGCTCTTTCCGACATCTAAGCCTCTAGCTTTATAGAAAGTGAAAATCATACCTCCACCAATCATGATTTTGTCACACTTATCTAGTAAAGAATCAAGTACTCCTATTTTGCTACTAACCTTTGATCCCCCAACTATTGCTGCCAACGGACGGTTTGGGGAATCTATTGCTCCTTGTAAGTATTTCAATTCTTTTTCTAGAAGGAATCCAGCTACTGAAGGACTTAAATAATTAGTAACACCCTGTGTTGAAGCATGAGCTCTATGAGCGGCACCGAAAGCATCATTTACATACATATCTGCATGAGATGCTAATTTTTTAGCAAACTCCAGGTCGTTCTTTTCCTCTTCACCAAAAAAACGAACATTTTCAAGTAAAAGAACATCTCCATTAGATAAGCTATTTGATTGTGAAATTGCTTCATCGCCAATACAACTGTTAGTAAGAGCAACATTTTTTCCCAACAATTCACTTAATCTTGCTGCTACTGGAGTTAATCTCATTTTTTCATTTACCTGACCCTTTGGTCTACCAAAATGAGCAGCTAAAATAACTTTTGCAGAATGATTAATAAGATATTCAATCGTTGGGATCGCTGCACGAATACGTGTATCGTCAGTAATCTGAACATCTTCATTTAATGGAACATTAAAATCTACCCTTACAAGAACTTTTTTTCCTTCTAAATGTGTCTTATCAAGACTGGAAAGAGATAACTTTGACATTAAACAAGCTTAATTTTTAATCTTAAGACCCTAACGTTAATTTGGGCTTATTGGGTTAAAAAGTAGTTACTGTTACCTATGCCTTAATAAATTTTAAGAATTAACGATTATAAAAATTTTTTAGTTTTTAAATTTATACTAAACTTTAGAAGTAAATACTTTTGAAACTTATAAAAACTAAAAGGAATACAAAATTTTATTTGATTTATTGAAGTGGACATACCCAAAATTCAATGGTACCCAGGCCATATCGCAAAAGCAGAAAAAAAATTATCTGAAGTTATCAATAAAGTAGATTTAGTAATAGAAGTTAGAGAT
>CACCCI010000041.1:0-4023 GCA_902544495.1 uncultured Prochlorococcus sp. | reverse complement strand
TAGATTCATTTCAATAAGTCACAAGCACGATTGGGATGTTATTAGAAAAATAGATAAGGCTAATGGTGTTGTTTATGATTGCAAATAAAAATTTTTAATCATAAATAAAATGCTTAAAACAATAAACCTCAAAAAGGTTTATCCAAATGGTGAAGAGGCGCTTAAAGGAATAAACCTGGAAATTCCTAATGGGCAAGTAGTTGCTCTCATCGGTCCTTCAGGAGCTGGTAAAAGTACTTTTATTAGAACAATAAATAGATTAGTTGAGCCCACTTCAGGGAAAGTTTATTTCGCTAATGAAAAAAATGACATTACTTCTTTAAATAAATCTAAATTAAGAAAAATAAGAAGACAAATTGGAATGATTTTTCAGGAATTTGCTTTGGTAGAAAGATTAAGTGTAATGGAAAATGTTCTTTCCGGCAGATTAGGTTACGTAGGATTTTGGAATAGTTTTTTCAGGAAATTTCCTCAAAAAGATATTGAAGAAGCATTCCGATTGCTTCAAAGAATTGGACTAGAGCATATGCTTGATAAAAGAGCCGATGAATTATCAGGAGGGCAGAGGCAAAGAGTAGGAATTGCTAGAGCTTTGATACAAAATCCAATGTTACTTTTAGTAGATGAACCTACAGCTAGTTTAGATCCCAAAAATTCCAGACAAATTATGCGATTAATATGCGAGTTATGTAAGGAAAGAAATCTTGCTGCGATTATAAATATTCATGATGTTTTTCTTGCTCAGAATTTTGCAGAAAGAATAATAGGTTTAAAAGCTGGAGAAATTGTTTACGATGGCAAGGCAAGTGGCTTATCAGAAGCAATACTTACAAATATATATGGAGAAGAAGACTGGTCTAAAACCGTAGCAAATTAGAAATATATTAAATGAAAGATAAGAAAGTAATTTGGGAAAGAAAACCATTAATAAAAAATAAGTTATTAAGAATTGGATTAATTTTACTTATTAGTACTTATTTATTATCTGTTTTCCTAACTACGGAAATTGATTGGCAAAGAATTCTTGAAGGAATCCCAAGGGGTAAAAACTTTATATTTGCTTTTTTCCCTCCAGATTTTATAACTAGATCTGATGAGATTTTGGCTGGTATTTTTGAAAGTTTATGGATGACTATTGTAGCAACTATTGTGGGGATAATTATTTCTATTCCTGTCTCCTTGGGAGCTGCTAAAAACATAGCTCCTAAATTTGTTTATTTTTTTTCAAGAGGAATTATCACATTATCAAGGAGTTTTCAGGAAGTAATTTTAGCAATATTTTTTGTTAAGTTAATGGGTTTTGGACCTTTTGCTGGGATGGTAACTCTAAGTTTTTCGACAATAGGCTTTTTTGCTAAATTATTATCTGAAGATATTGAAGAAATAAGTAAATCCCAAGCTGAAGCAATCAAATCTACTGGAAGTAATTGGTTTCAATGGATTAATTATGGTGTCCAACCTCAAGTTATGCCAAGATTTATCGGATTATCTTTATACAGATTGGATATTAATTTCAGGGAGTCAGCGGTAATTGGAATTGTTGGGGGAGGAGGTATTGGTTCTACCTTAAATACAGCCTTTGATAGATATGAATTTGAGATTGCAGCAGCTGTTCTTATTGTAATTATTTCTATCGTGATGATTGTTGAATATACATCTAGTCATTTAAGGAAATTAATAAAGTAATGCCAATTATAAAACAAAAGGATTACAAAACCTGGAAAAAATTTGATCGGAAAAGAGATTTACTAAACTGGCTTTGTTGGTTTTTAGGAACTTTAATTTTTAGCCTATGTTTCGGTTTGATTAGTAGTAATACAATCTGGTTTTATGTTTTTGATTCACATAATGAGGCTTTAGATCTTTTAGGTAGGATGATTCCTCCAGAAACTAATTATTTCTATACTTTAATAAAACCTATATGGGATACTTTAAATATCGCGACTATTGGCACAACGATTGGAACCTTAATTGCAATCCCATTAGCTTTTTTATCCGCAAACAATACTACTCCGAGTAAAAAGTTTATAAGACCTTTAGCCTTATTTTGCATAGTTTCAAGCAGATCAATTAATTCAGTAATCTGGGCATTACTTCTGGTTGCAGTTGTCGGTCCAGGAGTCTTGGCTGGCATAATTGCTATCGGATTAAGATCGATAGGATTTTGTGGAAAATTACTTTATGAAGCTATAGAGGAAATTGATGAAAACCAAATTGAAGCTATTGAGGCAACAGGGGCTAATAAAGCACAAATTATGACCTTTGGCATAGTGCCTCAAATTCTCCCAGCATTTACAAGTATTTCTATTTATAGGTGGGATATAAACATTAGAGAAGCAACTGTTGTTGGCTTAGTTGGAGCAGGAGGTATAGGGATAGAATTAGATGCTCAAATAGGAGACTTAGCTTGGGCTAAGGTATCAGTTATTTTATTAGTAATAGTAGTAGCGGTTGTTTTTAGTGAATGGATTACAGCAAAAATAAGAAAAGCTATTATTTAGTTCATTATGATAAAAAGTTATTTAGTTTCTATTAGTATGAATTAACCATAAATTAATTTTTTCTTATTTTCCCCTTAGTGAAACTAATAAATAAACTAACTAAAATTAGTTATAAAATTTAGGAAAATTTTATGAGTGGAGATTATGAGACATTAGAAATCAATCAACCTAAGATTTCTTATTTTAAAAAGAGATCAGAAGATAATACTTTATGGCTAGAGGAAATGATTAAAGAGATTGAAATGATTGAAGATACGAATAACAACATATCTGATGCTGCTTAATCTACGAAGATTTTTTATTACTGATATTTATTGGAGTAATCGTTTATAAATTATCAACAATACTATTCCCCACATATGCCATAAATTGCATGGGATGGGATATTAAACAAAGAGGGGTTTTTCCTCTATGTTAGATCGACTGTCAATCGTATTTAAAATAGCAGTGCAAGTGGTGAGCTTTTCATTTAGAAGATAATATTTTCTTCTTCAAGTTTTTTCTATTTTTCTCTTTTTTATATCTAATATATTCCATTAACTTAATTATTTTTGATATTTAAGCAGCTTCTAGATTTGATTCTTCTTGTTCAAAATTTACTTTATTTTCCTTAATTTCTTGATTAGCCCATTGTAATAATCTTATAGATAATCTTAAATCTCCCTCTAACCATGCTCTAATAGCCATTGCTCTTCTAGGATCATAAAATTTTTTCTTTCTATACCAATCAAAAACATTCTCATCTGATTTGTCCCCATTGCATGAAAGACAAGCTGGAACACAATTTTCTGTTATGTTTAAACCTCCTTTACTTCGTGGCAATATATGATCAATAGATTCTGAAGTTTTTCCGCAATATATGCATCTTTTGCTCGTAAATGTATGAATAGACTTTCGCCAAAATCTTAATTTGAGTTTAGGGCATAAATCCTCTAAAAACACTGCATCATCGATATGCATTAAGATTATTCAGTTACCTATATTTATCTCATATGAAATTTAAAAATAATTTAAGAAAACGTTATCTTTAAGAAATTAACCTGTGAATCCCATTTTCTGTTCTGCTGCCATTAATGAGCCAACAAGCTTGTGCTCAGCAACTTTTTCATCGTCAGTCATAACTGGCTTGATATCAAAATCTATATCAAACTTAACTTTCCAAGGAGCAAAATGTTCTGTCATTTTTATGCCTGCTGAAGCTTGGACAATAATATAAACATTATTTGAGTAAGAGGCATGATACCTTCCCAAAACTTTGAATCCTTCAAACTCATCATTCAAAGTTCCATCTTCAATAACCTTTAAAAAAAGATCATACGCTGCACCCATAAGAGAAACATTTTTAAAAGTTGCAGTTACTAAATAAGTATTCATTTGATTAATAAATCTATAAATCTTTTATAGGGTATAGCATTTAAGATTGAGTTAAGGATCTTGAAATGAATACTTCTGCTATAGGAACTTTTTTTAGATCGACTGTAAATAATTAAACCGCTTGTTACTACTGCAAAAATTCTTTTTG
>CACCCI010000040.1:0-4079 GCA_902544495.1 uncultured Prochlorococcus sp. | reverse complement strand
TAAGGCTTGCAGATCCTAAAAATATTTCTAAGACTTTACCAATTTTTACGTCAAAACAGCTTTTCGCTCAGTTAATTCTTTCTGGGGGACTATTCACAGTTCTCGCACCATTAATGATTTCTAAAATTGGGTTAGATTATTGGACAGAAATTTGTGCTCTAATTACATTCGCAATTCTTTTTATTGCGTTGATTTTTAATAAAGTAGAGATGAAAAAGTTTTAATAAGAACCTTAGAATGGTAATAGCCTAAATTTAATTTGATGTCATTTACTCCCTACGATATTCCACCTCAAGAAAATAAAGGGAAGTGGTTTAGGAGTCATTTACTAGGAAGGGAAATCGAACTAGGAGAATTGTATAGTCTTGGATCAAATGATTTAGATTTGCTAATGGCGGAGACTGCAGAAATTAGAAGCGATCTTGATTTTAAGGAAAAAAATATTGGAAAATTTAGGACTGCAGGATATTTTTTAGAGTTAGCAAGGATAATTGAAAAAAGGAAGTTGTTAGAAAGTTAATTGAAAGGAAAATAATTCTTTCTAAAATTTGGTCCCCATAATTCGTATTTATACATTAAGGATTTAAATTCTTTATTTTTCTCAAATGAATCTAACCAGTTTTTTATTGAGGGTTCAAAATAATTTGTTCTTTTTTGACTTTCACAAGCGATTCTAAATTGTCTTACAAAAGGCCAAACAGACCAATCAGCGATTGTGGGGCTATCTCCAAAAAAGTATTTGTTTTCGGCAAGTAGTTCGTTCCATCTCTTTATAAATTTAATAGCATTTGTGAAATGAAATTCTTCATCACTATCTTTATATCTTGTGGCATATTTAAATCGATCTAAATGATATTTGAATTCGTTATCGTTTTCATTAATTATTTCAAAAATATCTTCTTTTTTGTTCTCAGGGAAATAAATTAATTTAATGTTTTCCTTTTTCGACTCTGAGAGAGCCCACAGGATGATTTCAAGACTTTCTTCAATAATTTCATTATTTTTTTTTATAAGTATTGGAACCGTTTTCGTCTTCGAATTATTTAAAAAATCTAGAGGTTTATTTTTTAAATCAATTTCTCTTATTTCTACTTTTATTTCGCAAATTAACAGGGCCCATCTTGCACGAATTGCATATGGACATCTTCGAAATGAATATAAAATATCGTTTTTCATATTGTAAATACTTTTAATTTCTCTAATTCTTTTAGTATTATCTAATAAGGAACAGTATTAATTTTACAACGCAAATGTCGGGATATGTTTACCTTATTAGAGTAGGAGATCTTTATAGGATTGGGAAAACTGATAATCTTGAAAAAAAAATTAAAAAATTAAAGCCAGATGAATTACTAACATCAATTATGACTAAGGAGCCAGAAACTCTTGAAGCAAGATTACTAAGAAAATATAAGTCGCAAAGAATTCCTGAAACTGGTTATTTAAAGCTTTCTAGAAGACAAATTAGAGAATGTAAAAAGCAATTTGAATTAAAGGGTAGCTTACCCCACACTTTAGATGCTGAAGTTTCCATAACTCTATTTGCATCTTTTTTATTGTTTTCATTAGGTTCTTTTATTTTTAATTATTTAAATTTTGGAATTGTAAGATCTATATCTTATTCTTTCGGAATGGCATCCCTACCAATGGTTATATTATTTATTACAGGTAGTTTTGGCGGGTACTTTTCTGAAGATTTATCTCTTTTTTCATTGTTGACTAATCGAATAAAAGGCTTATTTATTGCAATTGCAATGCTTTCAATGGCTTATTTAATTTTTAATTTAGGTTAAATTTCATAGTTGCAATTTAAGGCGATTTCAAATGGAACTGATTGGGTAGGTAACTTAAGAATAGTTGAGCATATTTCAGCAATATCTTCAGGTTGCGTCATACTTGATTTGTCTAAAGAAGAGATATTTTGGGCCATTTTTGTATTAACCCAGCTTGGGCAAATTGCAGAAATCCTTATATTTTTATCCCAACCTTTATTTTTCATCGTTTGGCATAATCCCATCAAAGCAAACTTTGAAGAAGAATAAGCGGCTAAATCACCTTTGGATCTTTTCCCACTCATTGAAACTAAAACAATAATTCTTCCTCTTCCAGAGGTACATAAATGATCCCAAGAAAGCCTACATAAATGCCAAATTGACAAAAAATTGATATTTAATGTATTTAAAATATCTTCTTCATCACCATCTTTGTATAAGAAAGGAACTTTCGATAATACCCCAGAACAATTTATTACTGAATCAAATCCTCCAAATTCATCTACTGTATTATTTATCCAATTTTCGGCTGTAATTTTTTTTAAAGCATCATAGTGGTTAATTATAATTTTCCCTTCTGGCCATTTTTTGGGATCAATAGCGCTTCCTTTTAATGATTCTAAATCTCTAATGCCAACACTAATTCTATTGCCTTCTTTTAATTCTTTATGTGCAATATTTAGTCCAATACCTCTATTGGCTCCACTTATTAATATGGTTCTCATTTTTTAACTATATGTTTGGAAATATTATCCTAAGTAACATTTTAAATTCTCTTCCATGCATAATCATAAGACCTTTCTTTACACTCCATGGAGCCTTTATAAACATTACGCACATCGCATATACAATCTCTTTTAAAGAAAGAGTATCAGTCAGAAAACCATACCATTGATTTTTAGGTAGTTGGAAAAAACTGCCAAAAAATTCTCTCAATAGTTTCTCGTCAAACCTCATGAGTTTTTCTAATCCAAATTGGTAAAGTGATTTCTTCCTAATTAATTCTTTTGACCATAAAGTTTCCCAACCTCTTCTAGCAATATGATAGGTACTTAGATTTTTGTGTTTAATTGCTTCTGAGACTGCCTTAGCGACAAGTGGAGCTCTTCTTAAAACATTACCAATTAAATATCCAGATGCAGGATGTACCATTGAAGCAGCACCACCATATCCAAGTATTTGTTGTTTGAAATCTGGGATTGGCATATTCATAGGGAGAAATAAGCCAAGCTCTTCGTGCTGCATGCTTGTGATTGATATATTTCGATAAGAAAGCCTCTTCTCAAGTCTCTCTTTTAAATTTTCCATTGTTAGAGGATTTACTAAACCAAGAGATGTCTCTTCAAGAAAATATTTCCCACCTCCCATATCCATGGCATAAAGAAAAGTTGGCGGTTCTTTTTTTTGCGCATCGTTAAGATGGTCATTTCTATAATCCATTAATACAAACTGCCCTTCCTTCAGTGGAGGTTTACTAAAATTACCTACTATCCCATAACAAGTTTGGACTGCTAAGGGGCCACACGATTTTAATTTAAGAAAAACAGGATCATACCCTGTTGCATCTACTACTAATCTTGCAGAGTAAGTTTTACCATCTTTTGTCGTTACTGTACTTTTATATTTTTCAAAGTGTATTTTGTTTGCAAAGCCTTGATGCCATTTAATGAAAGACTTATTGCATTCATTAAACCAATAGTTGTGAAGTTTCTTCTTATCAAATAGTCCATAATCTAGTGAATGTTCCGTGGCTTTATTCTCGTCGTCCTGTTCTTCTAATGCGCCATGCCCAAAAAAACTTACAGTATTCTTCCATCTATACTCAAGTAAATCCTGAAGCCCGAGTTGATCAACTTCTTTCCCCCAAATGCCATATGTATTTGGCCAAGGTTCATCTGGTCCATTTGGAGAAAGCACTTCAACATCTAATTTTTCTTTCCCTAAAGCTGAGGCAATTGCCATACCTGCAGGCCCTGCACCTAAAACAAGAACATCTGGCATATTTTCTTTTGACATTAAATATAAATCTTATGATTAAAGAAATTTATGGAACAAATTATTACTTCTGCGCCTAAAGTTATATATTTCATCCAATATTTGTATTGAGAGTAGATTTATAATAATCAAATTACTCAAATACTAGTGACTAAGTTTTCAGTGTTTTAACAATAATTTATAAGATTACAAAATAAAAAAATCTTTATTTATTTTTTTTATCATAAAAAAAATATAGGAATTTAAATGATTAAAAATAAAAATATTTTAATTACTGGAGGTAATTCAGGAATAGGTTTTTTTGCCATTATT
>CACCCI010000039.1:0-4383 GCA_902544495.1 uncultured Prochlorococcus sp. | reverse complement strand
AGTAATAGCAAGTTCTTCTGCTGGGTTGAAGTCATTGATAGTAACTTCATTTGCAGTAGCAGACATTGGCGCAAGAAGGCCTAATGTTGCAGGTGCTACTAGCAAGCTTTTAAAAAGCTTCATAAATTTCCTCACACGAAATTTAAAGTACACCCTAAGATAATGTATTTAGGCATACAAAATCAAGTATCAACGGCTACTTTTTTGAACAATTTGTGCCACTTTCTTAACTTATACAATCAGTTTTCTATCTAAAAACTTTAATTCTCTTGATTTTTAAGTGTAAATTATTGACTTAGTAATTTATATTTTTTTTGAAATTTTGAAAGAAACTTTATCTGTTTTGTATTTTTTATTTTTTCTATTATCAACTCCATCAACGTACCATCCAGAGGCCAACCTAGTGTCGATTTCCTCATAGCTTTCTTTTTGATTTAATTTATTTAAGGATTTCTTTTTGTAATCCATAAATTTTCGTACTTTATACATTAATAGTAAAAAATATAGCATTTTAAGAGAATTTGAGCAGTAGATTAATTTGGTTAAGAATTTTTATAGGCATTTTGAAAATTATTTCTTATTGAAATTTAACTTTTATGAAATCTTTAGAAAAAAGAAAAAAAAACTATTATTTCTCTCAACGGAAAAATAAGTTAGTTATATTTTTTAAAAATAAACCTGAGGAGCACAAGGTCAAATGACTCACCTTAATTTAATTGTAAATTCTTTGCCTAGAGATTTACTTGAATTTGTTTTTTTTCTAGCAGTAGGTTTTACAGCTGGTTCAGTAGGAATTATCTAGGATTATCAATTTTTATTTTTTTTAAAATTAAAAATAGAAATCAAAAATCTCTTAATTGATTTATCAGAAATTAATTAACTTGATCTATAAATAATTTACTATCCTTCACTCTCAAAGAGAAACTATTGACTCAAACGGAAAATCTAATTTTAATCTTCCTTGTAATTTCGATAACTCAATAACAACTAAAATCCCAACAATTTCTTTATTATTGTTTTCAAGAATATTCGAAACACAATTCACAGTCCCTCCAGTAGCTAGTAAATCATCCACAATTGCATAAGAGCTGTATTTCTCTAGGGCTTTTTTTTGGATTGATAGTGTATTTTCCCCGTATTCTAAGTTGTAGCTCTTTCCTACAAGCTCTCCAGGGAGTTTACCAGGTTTTCTGGCCACAATCATTGGCTTTGAAGCTAGCAAGGAGATTGCAGAGCCAAAAATAAAGCCTCTGGCATCTATGGCAATTATTGCTTCTGCATTTTTTATAATTTGGCTTGAGGACATCTTCAGGATGAGTTCCTTAAATATCCTTGGTTCTTGAATAATTCCAAGAACATCTTTAAACTCAATTCCTTTTTTTGGATAATCTTTGTATGTATCTATAAATTCTTTAAGATTATTCATTAAATTTATTTCTAGAGTAGAGTTGGATCTATCTAATATTTTCTTAAATACTAGCTAAAAGAAATTTTTTTAATTATTTAATCAAAAAATGTTTAACTCATACTTAATAAAGCTGCCTTATAAATGAATTGTGTATAAAAACTTTTGACTATGAAAAAACTTCTTTTAATACTATTTTCTTAATCTTTTCTTTCATCATGCAGTAATGAAAAAGATTTTTTCTTTAACTTTACTTAACCATAGGTGAATATTATTTATTAAATAGAAACTAAGGAGATGTTTAAATACAGGGAATTCATAGCTCAAATCAAATATAAAGACGTAATATCTTCACCTGTATATTTTATTCCTGTTTTGCTTTTATCCATAATGATTATTATTGAAGGGTTTCACATCTTTAATCACAAACAAAATTGCAAAACTAAAGCTGAGTGGATGGAACAATCAGGAATGACTTATGACAGGGAATCAGAAGTTAATTAATAAAATCTAAAATATAATTTATTCGCAGCAACGTTTTTTATTTGAAGAATAATCTGTCAAAGAAGTTATCCATTCATTGATCAAAAAGAGAGCTTCTTTCTTTAGGCTGTAATATACCCATCTACCTTCTTGTCTGTCTGAGATAAGACCAGCTTCCTTCAAAATTTTTATGTGATATGAAATTCTGGATTGAGATAAATTAGTTAATTTCATAATATCGCAAACACAAACTTCTCCATCCATCATTAGGTCAATTATTTCTAGCCTAAAAGGATCAGAAAATGAAACCATCAACTTAGATATATTTTCTTTTTTTAATTTGCTACTCTCTTTTAACAATTTTAAAGTAATTAAATTCTCTTAAATATAGCTTAAATAAAAAAGATTTCATTAATCAAAACATCTTGATACATCAAAATATTTTGATGTATAATTTCAATAGAAAATTTCAAAGTTATGAAAATTGGAATTAATGGTTTTGGAAGAATTGGCAGATTAGTTTTCAGAGCATTATGGGATAGAGATGATATAGAAATAACTCATATAAATGAGATAGCAGGAGATTCGAATGCTGCTGCACATCTACTCGAATTCGATTCAGTCCATGGTAGATGGATGAGAGATATAAAAGTTAAAGAAGAAGAAATAATAATTGATGGAAAGAAATTAGCCTACACATCTTTTAAAAATTACCTTGATGTTCCTTGGGAAAAATCTTCTGTAGATATTATTTTGGAATGTACAGGAAAGAATAAAAAGGCAGACAAACTAAATCCTTATTTTGATTCTCTGGGGATGAAAAGAGTGATAGTAGCTTGTCCAGTCAAAGGAATTGTTGCAGGAGCTGAATCACTTAATATTGTTTACGGTATAAATCAAAGTCTTTATGACCCTTCCAAACATAAATTAATAACTGCAGCATCCTGCACTACAAATTGTTTAGCTCCGATAGTAAAGGTAATTAATGAAAATTTTTCAATTAAACACGGTGCTATTACAACTATTCACGATGTCACGAACACTCAAGTTCCTGTAGATTTTTATAAAAGTGATTTGAGGAGAGCAAGGGGATGTATGCAAAGTTTAATACCGACCACCACTGGATCTGCTAAAGCTATCGCTGAGATCTTTCCAGAATTAAAAGGAAAATTAAATGGACATGCAGTGAGAGTTCCTCTACTTAATGGTTCTTTAACTGATGCAGTTTTTGAATTAAATAAAGAAGTGACAACTGAACAAGTAAATTTGGCACTTAAGGAAGCTTCAGAAACTTATTTAAAAGGAATTCTTGGCTACGAAGAAAGACCTTTAGTTTCTGCAGATTATGTAAATGACCCTAGAAGTTCAATAGTTGATAGTTTATCAACGATGGTTGTTAATTCAAATTTATTAAAGATATACGCTTGGTATGACAACGAGTGGGGTTACAGCTGCAGACTTGCAGATCTTACTGAATATGTAATCAAAAAAGAGATTTAATTTATGTCTTTATGAAGTTATCTAATATTCAACAATATAGTGTTGTAACAGCAAACTATTGGGCGTTCACGCTTACTGACGGCGCATTAAGATTATTAGTTGTTGGTCACTTTCATGAGCTAGGTTACACAACTCTACAAATTGCTTTACTTTTCCTTTTTTATGAGTTTTTTGGAATAATTACTAATCTTTATGGTGGCTGGATAGGAGCAAGATATGGATTAAGGCTTACTTTATGGATTGGGACTATTCTGCAAATCATTGCTCTTTTTATGCTTATTCCAGTTAAGGAAGATTGGCCAGTAATTTTTAGTGTCGCATACGTTATGGTTGCTCAAGCAGTTAGTGGGATAGCAAAAGATTTAAACAAAATGAGTGCTAAAAGTGCTGTTAAGACAGTAGTTCCAGAGACAAATGATGGCAATGATACTGGCCAAAAACAACTTTTTAAATGGGTTGCTATTTTAACTGGATCTAAAAATGCTCTTAAGGGAGTTGGCTTTTTCTTGGGTGGAATTTTATATAAGTTATTTGGATTCAATAATGCTGTAGCAATTATGGGTTTTGGACTCTGCTTAGCCTTTTTATTGACATTAATTTTGCCTGGAGAAATTGGCAAGATGAAAACCAAACCAGCTTTTAATGATCTTTTTTCAAAATCAAATGCAATAAATATTCTTTCAGCAGCAAGATTCTTTCTTTTTGGAGCAAGAGATGTTTGGTTTGTTGTAGCTCTTCCAGTATTCCTTGATATGGCATTTGGTTGGGACTACATGGAAATAGGATTATTTCTTGGGGCCTGGGTAATAGGTTATGGAATTGTTCAGGCTTCTGCTCCAGCAATTAGAAAGATGTGGGGACAAAAAGAAAGTCCAGATCGTAAAGCTATTCAATTTTGGAGTGCCGTATTAATGGTCATACCATCTTTGATAGGAATCGCATTATGGAGAGAAAGTTCTCCATCGATAGCAATAATTTTAGGACTCACTATTTTT
>CACCCI010000038.1:0-4921 GCA_902544495.1 uncultured Prochlorococcus sp. | reverse complement strand
CATATACAAACACTTGAGTGGGAAAATGTAGATCTCGACACTATTGAAGGACAAAAAAGATTTGTAGAGCTGAATAAATCTGCTGTGGAAGGTGGGTATGAAGGAGTAATGATTAAAGATCCTGATGCTATGTATGAATGTAAAAGAACACACAGTTGGTTAAAAGCAAAACCTTTCATTGAAGTCACTTTAAAAGTTGTATCGGTTGAGGAAGGTACAGGTCGCAACAAAGGGAGACTGGGAGCAATCCTGGTAGAAGGAGAAGATGATGGGTATGAATATAGTCTCAGTTGCGGAAGCGGATTTAGTGACATTCAACGTGAAGAATATTGGTCAAAACGTAATCATCTCGTTGGTCAACTTGTAGAAATCAGAGCTGATGCAAAAACCAAGTCAAAGGATGCAGTGGCTTTTAGTCTTAGGTTTCCTAGATTTAAATGCTTTAGAGGATTTAAAGATGGAGAAAAAGTTTAAATTTTAAAAATAAAATTCAACAAAGTAGTCAAAAAAAATATGGTTTTTAAATAAAAAATAAAAATCTTAGCTATAAAGTATAAGAATAATTATCAGGACTTTTTGAGAGGCTTATGACGAAGAAAACAGTTTTCAAATTCATAAAAACAGCTTGTGGACAGGCAAAATATATCGAATTAGAAGCCAACAAAACTTTACTAGGTAAATTAAGGCTTTTGTGGTTTATCTTAATTGCATCAATTAGAGATTGGAATTTTAAAGAATAAATTCTTAGGAATTTTCAAAATATTCCCTAGAGTATTTAGCTGAGAGATATACAACTAAAAAAGTTGAACTAATTCCAACGAAAGTCATATATAAATTATTTGGTGATTGCACATTTTTTAACTCCTGGATATTTTTTGCCAAACTACCTATTGAGCAATAAAGAAAAGTTCCTGGAATGATTCCAAGAAGACCAAGGGCGAAATCTCGAAATTTTACATTATTTAAACCATAAAAATAATTAAGAATACTAAAGGGAAATATGGGCGATAATCTCGCTAAAAAAATTAATTTAAGTCCGCCTTTTTCTACTACTTTTTCCATAACACTTAATTTTGGATAACGGCTAAAAAGATTTTTTAGCTTTTTTGCAAAAAATTTTTTTGATACAAAAAAAGCAACTAATGCTCCTATAGAAGCAGATAAAAAAACGATAATTGATCCTAAATATGAGCCATATAAAAAACCTGATAATAAAGATAACCAAGAAGCTGGAAGTATAAATAAAACAATTAAAATATAAATGCAAACAAACGAAAATATCCCAATTCCAGTATTAAAAAAAAAGGACAAATTATAAATATTTTCAAGAAATATATTCATTCTCAATTCAAAAGTTCGAGTTTCTTTGTAATTCTCTCCTTTTGCACCGATCCCTCATTTAATTTAAATCTGCATTCATCAACAATATCTTTTGGAGCCTTATCAACGAAATTTTTATTAGATAATCTCTTATTTAAATTTTCTAATTCAATAGTCACCTTTGTTAAATCCTTGGTTAACCTTTCCTTTAATGCATCTATATTTACAAAATCATGAAAAGGTAAGTAAACCTCTAAATCACTAATTATCCCAGAAAAAGATTTAGCAAACTCTTTTTTATCAACAGCATTAGTTTTAAAAATAAACACTTCAGAAGATTTAGTTAAGGTTTGAATATCGTCAACTAAAGTTTTTAAAAAATCAATCAATTCATCATTTTCTGAAATTAAATATACAGGAACTTTTTCTGATGGCTTAAGACCTAGTTCAGCTCTCAAATTTCGAATCAGCCTAATAATTTCAAAAAGTTGCTGAAAGGAATTATCAAGTTTATGATCAACAAATTTATTTTCTTGAATTGGCCATTTTTGGAGAGATAATAATGCATTATCTGGTTTTATTTGCAGTACATGCCAAAGTTCCTCAGTAATGTGCGGCATAAAAGGATGAATCATTACCAAAATATCATTGAGCACTTTTATTAAAACTTTTTCAGATATTTGTCTATTTTTAGTATCTTTATTATTAAATCTTTGTTTAGCAAATTCTACATACCAGTCACAAAAATCATTCCATGCAAATTCATATAGAAGTTTTGCAGATTCTCCCAATTTATATTCTTTCAACAAAGCAGCCACTTTTATATTGACCTGATTCAATTTTGATAAAATCCACTTATCACATAACTCTAAAGAAGATTCATCACTCTCATTAAGCGAACAATTATTGTTAGAAGTTTTATTAATTAACACAAATTTAGTTGCATTCCATAACTTATTCGCAAAATTTCTTGAAGCTTCAACAGTTGAAGATGTATCTTTTTTTCTATCAAAATCAAGTCTGATATCTTGCCCAGCGCCTGCAACTTCTCTAATTAAAGCAAATCGTAGAGCATCAGAACCATATTTATCAATTAATAGTATTGGATCAATACCATTACCTGAACTTTTACTCATTTTTTTATTGTTTTCATCTCGAACTAGACCATGAATATAAACATCCTGAAAAGGAATATTATTCGTAAAAGTATTCCCCATCATTGTCATCCTGGCCACCCAGAAAAAAATAATATCGAAACCAGTAACAAGAACATTATTTGGATACCATTTTTTAAAATCCGGATCATTTGTATTTGGCCAACCCAGGGTTGAAAAAGGCCATAAACCACTTGAAAACCATGTATCCAAAACATCTTTATCGCGAACCAATTTAATATTTAATCCAAATTTTTTATTAGCTTCGATTAACGCATCTTCTTCATTTCTTGCAACTATATATGGAGTATTTTGTTCTATTGAGTCTTGAGAGTCATCTAAAACATACCATGCTGGTATTTGGTGCCCCCACCACAATTGCCGACTAATACACCAATCATTAATATTCTCTAACCAATCCTTATAAACTTTTTCCCAGCGTGAAGGAATAAACGATGGTTTTTTAAAATCAATTTCATTAAGACATCCTTTTGATATATCATCCATTTTCAAAAACCATTGTGTTGATAATAAAGGTTCAATTGGCACCTTACCTCTATCAGAAAAAGGAACAGTATGTTTATAATCCTCTATCTTTGTCAAAAGGCCTAAGTTATCCAACTCTTTGATAATTTTCTTTCTAGCTTCATATCTATCTAAATTTTGAAAAATACCTGCATTAATATTTAAAGTACCATCTTTGTTCATTACATTAATCTGTTTTAAATTATGCCTTTTTCCTATTGCAAAATCATTTGGATCATGGGCTGGAGTAACTTTCACACAACCTGTACCAAAATCTTTATCAACATGTGAATCAGCAATAATAGGTATTTCTCTATCAACAAAAGGGACTTTTACTTTGACACCAATAAATTCTTTATATCTATCATCATCAGGATTAACTGCCACAGCAGTATCACCCAGAAGAGTTTCTGGTCTTGTTGTTGCAACTTCTAGGTACTTATCTAACTGTTCACCACTTTCAGAAATTAAAGGGTATTTAAAATGCCATAAATGACCATTTACTTCTTGCATTTCAACTTCAAGATCACTTACGGCAGATTGAGATTCAGGACACCAATTAACCAAATATTCGCCTCTATAAATTAAATTCTTTTTATAGAGAATATTAAAAGCCTCAATAACTGCTTCATTTAATTTTTGATCAAGAGTAAATCTTTCTCTAGTCCAGTCAACTGAATATCCTATTCTTTTTAATTGAGAAACTATTCTTCCACCACTTTGTTCTTTCCAGTTCCATGCTCTTTTAAGAAATTCATCTCTTCCAATATCCTCGCTTGTTTTTCCTTCACTTTTTAATTGTTTTTCAAGAATAGTTTGAACAGCTATTGAAGCATGATCAGTTCCTGGTAAGCACAAAACATTCTTGCCTAAAAGTCTTTGAAAACGTACTACAACATCTATCAAGGCCGTATTAAATGCATGCCCCATATGCAATGATCCAGTTACATTTGGTGGTGGAATAACAACACAGAAAGGCTCCCCATCATCCTCAGGGTTAGGGCTAAACGCCCTTAGACTTTCCCATTTTTCTTGCCACTTTTTCTCTACTTCAAAAGGTGAATAATTCTCTAAAGATAATTGATCATTCATCTCTTTCATGTCCAAATTTTATTTCAATAAACTTTTTGTTTATTTTATCTTGAGAGCAGCCAATTAATGAAAATAATATTAGTTTGCAAAAAAAGACATATACATTCTACAAAAGTTTGAAGCCAGAACCGCAGGAACAACGTTTTGCATTTTTTGGTGTTGAAATAAGAAATCCACCACCGCTCAAATCACCGTAATAATCTAATTTTAAATCTTTAAGTAAATTAAACTTTTTCACATCCGCGAATAAAGTTACTCCTTCAGTTCTTGAAATAGGGGATCCATTACATGTTCCTGGCCTTAATTTAATATGCATCCATCCTTCGGAACAATTTTTATCCTCTACCAAATCAATCGACATTTCTCCTGGAGAGCCTCCAAAAGAAGCTTGCCTAGATAGTTCTGAAGCAGCACTTTGACTGATTGAAAGATTGACGATCTCAGTCATTAGAAAAATAATAAATGGGCGATCCAGGGTTCGAACCAGGGACATCCTGCTTGTAAGGCAGGCGCTCTACCGCTGAGCTAATCGCCCTTATAATAAATCATTCTAATAGATGAAGTTGAAATATTTATACTAAGTATTTAAATATTTCATGTTTGAGGCAAAATTAAATTAATAAAATATATCCTATGTCCTCAAACAATAGATATAAATTAGAAAACAATTGCGATTTAGAAACTATAAATAGTTTTAAAATCTTAATATCTAATATCAAAGCATTAAAAGATAAAACTTGGGGCTGCCCATGGCA
This sequence comes from uncultured Prochlorococcus sp., assembly GCA_902544495.1. Taxonomy (GTDB): domain Bacteria; phylum Cyanobacteriota; class Cyanobacteriia; order PCC-6307; family Cyanobiaceae; genus Prochlorococcus_A. The sequence continues at coordinate 75 of CACCCI010000038.1, read as the reverse complement.
GAAAATACAGTCTCATGTATCGTTAATCCCATTTTTGTATGAAGAAAGTAATGAATTTATAGAAGCGATATATGA
>CACCCI010000037.1:0-5329 GCA_902544495.1 uncultured Prochlorococcus sp. | reverse complement strand
TTGGAGAAGAATTGGATATGTTTTAGAAGTAGCAAACCACTTAGAGCGATGCTCTTGTGTAATTCCTAATCTTAGTCCAGAAGGATGTATTTTATGTCCCATTAGTTTTGTACCTCCGCATTAGTTTGAGTAGGAGCAGACTCAACAGAAATACTGATGTGGCAAGTCTGTTTTTTAATTGAAAAAGCTCGACCTTGAGCTCTGGGTCTATACCTTTTCATTACTGGACCACTATTAGCCCATGCAGATGAAATAACTAGGGTAGATGGATCCATTCCAAGGTTATGTTCTGCATTAGCAACAGCAGATCTTAGAACTTTAGTAATGGGGTCTGTAGATCTGTAAGGCATAAATTCCAACATAATCAATGCATCTCTATAAGATCTACCCCTTATCTGATCCAAAACTCTTCTCACTTTAGAGGCTGATCCACGAACATAATTCCCATGAGCAATTGCTGTTTTTGTTGTTTCAGGTGTTTTTGTCATGATTTTGCTCCTTTCTTATCTCTTATATGACCTCGGTAAGTGCGTGTAGGAGCAAATTCACCGAGTTTATGACCAATCATTTGTTCAGTAATAAATACTGGAATGTGAGTCTTGCCATTATGTACAGCGATTGTGTGACCGATCATTAAAGGTAAAATCGTAGAGGATCTTGACCAAGTTTTGATAACAGACTTGTCATTATCGGTATTTTGTTTTTCTACCTTCTTGAGCAGGCTATCTGCTATAAAAGGTCCTTTTTTTAGTGAACGTCCCATGATTATGTAATAGAAAGTGAAATAATAAATGAAGTAATCAAGAGTCTCTTCCTCCTCTACTCCTCTTAGAAACGCGACGGCGTCTTCGAACAACTAATTTATTACTTGGTTTGTTCTTTTTACGTGTCTTTAGTCCAAGAGCTGGCTTACCCCATGGAGTAACTGGGCCTGCTCTACCAATTGGTGCTTTTCCCTCTCCTCCTCCATGTGGATGATCACATGGGTTCATTACACTACCTCTTACTTGAGGCCTTCTTCCAAGCCATCTTCTTCTTCCTGCTTTACCTAAGCTAGTATTTCTTATTTCAGAATTACCTACTTCTCCAAGAGTTGCGTAGCATTCTTTTCTTACAAGTCTTACCTCAGTAGATGGGAGTTTTAAAGCAACATAATCTCCCTCTTTTGCCATAACTTGAGCACTAGCTCCTGCGGATCTAACCATTTGAGCACCCCTACCTGCGTATAACTCAACACAGTGAACACTAGATCCTAATGGCATAACAGAAAGCGGCATTGCATTTCCATCTTCAATTGGAACATTTTCTCCAGAAATGACATTTTGTCCGACTTTTACTCCTGCTGGAGCGATAATATATCTTTTCTCTCCATCTTCGTAAAATAAAAGTGCCAACCTTGCATTTCTATGAGGATCGTAGTGTATAGCTGCAACTTTAGCGTTGATATTTCTTTTATCTCTTCTGAAGTCGACCAATCTATATTGCCTTTTGTGACCACCTCCACGATGACGACAAGTGATAACTCCACGATTATTCCTGCCTTTAACTCTATGTTTTGAAACTATTAGCGATCTTTCAGGTTTTGCACTTGTGATTTCACTAAAGTCAGTAACTACTCTCTGCCTAGTGCCAGGTGTATAAGGTTTAAATTTACGTATTGCCATGATTAAAACTCCTTAAGATTCTGGAAATAGTTGGATTTTGTCTCCTTCAGCAAGACGTACAATTGCCTTCTTGACCTGAGAACGTTTACCGGAAAATTTCCCGACTCTTCTTGTTCTCCTAGGAGGATTCATAGTGTTAACTCCTATGACTTTAACACTGAACAAGGCTTCAATAGCTGCCTTTATTTGTGGTTTAGCCGCTCTATGATCTACTTCGAAAGTATATTGGTTAAGATCTAGCGCATTTGTAGCTTTTTCAGTAATAACTGGCTTTCGTATTACATCGGCTAAACGAGAATCGAATAATTTACTCATGATGCATAAACCTCCTGAATTTTATCTATCGCTGATTGACCTATTACCAACTTATTGGCATTGAGAATATCAAATACATTTAATTGATCGGCGGCGATTAATTTTACTTTCTCAATATTATTAATGGATTTTTTTATAATGTCGGAAGGACTATCAAGAATAACCAAAACTTTTTCAGTTTTTTGTATACCTAATCGAGTAAGGCCATTGATGATATCACTTGTTTTAGGCTGCTTTAAAGTAGATCCAAAATCTTCAACAGCCTTCATATCAGGTACTCTGGACATAAGAGCTGTTCTAAGAGCTAATCTACGTTCCTTACGATTCATATCAAGATTGTAAGAACGTGGCTTCGGTCCAAAAATAATTCCGCCACCAGGTCTTAAGGGTGTCCTTATTGATCCTTGACGAGCTCTTCCTGTACCTTTTTGTTTGTATGGCTTTCTACCGCCCCCGCGCACTTCAGATCTTGTCAAAGTTGATGCTGTCCCTTGTCTTTTGTTTGCTAGTTGTCTAAGGACTGCTCTATGGATTAAGTCTGCCGAAGAAGTTTCTTTAGCAACTGCTAAATCAAGATTAACTTTGCCTGATTTTTTACCATCCCACTTTAAAGTATCAAGTGTTGTCATGATTTTTCACCTCCTTTTTTGCCTACAATATTATTTGGCTTAATGTTGACAATTGAGCCGGGCTTACCTGGGACAGAACCCTTTACTACAAGCAAATTCTTCTGATCATCAATTTTTAGAACTAATAATCCTTTGGTAGTTATCTGTTTCCCTCCATATCTTCCTGCCATTCTTTTCCCTGGATAAATTCTACCCGGAGTTGTTCCTGCTCCTGTAGATCCTGGTGCTCTATGATTTTTTGAACCATGACTCATAGGACCTCTGCTAAAACCATGTCTTTTCTGGTAACCTGCAAAACCTCTACCCATAGATTTGCCACTGATATCAACTTTTTGACCAACCTCAAAGTTTTTTACAGTTATTTGTTTTCCTATTTCATAAGATGAAGTTTCTTCAACCCTATATTCTTTCAAATGCTTTAAAAGTTCTTCACCTGATTTCAATAAGTGTCCCTTTTCAGGTTTGCTTAGATGCTTCTCTTTGGACAAGCCATAACCTATCTGAACGGCAGTATAACCATCCAAAGCAGTTGTTTTCAATTGAGTGACGCGGCACGGACCAGCCTCTATAAGAGTAACTGGTACCGAATTACCTTTATCATCGAAAAGTTGGGACATGCCCAATTTCTTTCCTAAAATTCCGATAGACATAAGACTAAATTAGGCTAGCTCGTAATAATTTTTCAATTATCTAAACCCTTCAGTTATTAAGGTGAAGTTAATAAAAAAACAATTAGTAAGGTCGAGACTTATCTGAAATAATAGATAGTTTCTCTAGGGATAAACCCACCTGAGTTTTTTAACGAAACGCTAAAAAATGTGAAATTTTCAGAGGCTCGGCTAGCTTGCGAGCTTAAAAATTCACTGAGTTACAATTGTACATCATCAAGTACCATAAAATAAAATAAAATAGAAATAAAGGAAATTTTTATGCCATTACTTCTCTCAGGGAAAAAGTTTCATAACGATTTAAAAACTAACAAATGTCTCGCAATATTTGCTCCTCTTGAAGGTGGTTATGAAACTCGTCTTTTGAGGAGAATGAGGGGCAAAGGCTTTAAAACTTTTATAACTTCAGCAAGAGGGCTTGGAGATCCAGAAGTTTTCTTGCTCAAATTGCATGGCGTTAGACCACCTCACCTTGGTCATCAAAGTGTAGGAAGAAACGGAGCGCTTGGGGAAGTTCAACAAGTAATCCCTCAAGCTTCTGAGTTATTTAATGAAAATGATAAAAATAAATTACTTTGGTTATTAGAAGGTCAAGTATTATCTCAATCTGAATTAGAGAGCTTAATAGAGATTTGCACTAATGATAATAAACTAAAAATAGTTGTTGAAATGGGGGGTTCAAGAAAACTTGAATGGAAACCTTTAAGTAATTATATTTTGGATGAATTTGAAAGTTAAATTGTTTGATTAAAACCAAGAATAAAAAAGATAAATGGATTAAGTTAATTTGTGGTGCCAGTAATGAAGATATTGTTGCCATAGAAGATTTATGTGCAATTTATACTGCTGCTGGTGTCGACTACATAGATGTTGCAGCAGAAGAATCTATAGTTTATGCGGCAAAAAAAGGAATCGATTGGGCAAAAAAAGTATTTAAAAACTCCCCTGGATTAATGATAAGTATTAGTGATGGTGATGATATCCACTTTCGAAAAGCAAAATTTGATCCTTTAAAATGTCCCCCTAGTTGTCCAAGACCATGCGAAAAAGTATGCCCCACCTTTGCAGTTGATAATTCTGGGATCAACAAGAGTAAATGTTATGGATGTGGAAGATGTTTAAATAGTTGTCCTCTAAAACTAATTAGTGAATATGAATATAATTTGTCAAAAAATGATTTAGCATCAACACTTCAAAAAATAAGGCCTGATGCCGTAGAAATTCATACAGAAATCAATCGACTAGATTCTTTTTCAAAAGTTGTCAGTATCCTTAAAAGTTCTGGAATGAAATTAGACAAGATATCTATTAGTTGTGGATTAAATCAATCTTTCAAAAAAGCCCAAGAGCCCGAAGATCTTTTGAAAGCTCTTTGGGAAAGATATGAAATTCTGAATGAGCTAGATATTCCCCTTATTTGGCAACTAGATGGAAGGCCAATGTCTGGAGATCTTGCTCCTACAACAAGTAGAGATGCTGTTAAGTTGTTTGAAAAAATCGGTTCAGATCTTCCACCAGGATTAATTCAATTAGCAGGAGGAACAAATGAAAAAACTCATGAATTGTTGAATTCAAACAATATCCCAGATGGAATAGCATTTGGAAGTGCTGCAAGAAAAATTATGCAGCCCCTTATTGAATTTGCGCACAAAAATAACAAAAAACTCTATGAGTATCCTGAAATAATGGGTCTTGCGATCAAAAAAGCTCAAAAATTTCTAAAGCCATGGAAATCGAGCTCATTAAAATAATATTTTTATTTTTCAAAACTAGCGCCATGTATATAAAAAATTTTTATTTCTTGGATAGAAAAAAATCTTTTCATGTATTAAAATAGTAATCCAATGGGCCGTCGCCAAGTGGTAAGGCATCGGGTTTTGGTCTCGACATTCCTAGGTTCGAATCCTAGCGGCCCAGTTTTAATATTCAATTGGTGTCTTCTCAAAAAATTTTTCTATTTGATTTTGATGGAGTAATAGTTGATGGAATGCAAGAATATTGGCATAGCTCCTTGCTGGCCTGTGAAAGATATTTAAATTCACCCAACATCACT
>CACCCI010000036.1:0-5353 GCA_902544495.1 uncultured Prochlorococcus sp. | reverse complement strand
TAATCGAATCTCATACTAAGGCCGGAGGATGCGCCGGTACTTTTAAAAGAAAGAATTATATTTTTGATGTTGGCGCAACTCAGGTTGCTGGTTTAGAGAAGGGAGGAATACATTCTAGAATTTTTGATTTTTTAGATATTCCATCCCCAGAAGCTACAATTTTAGACCCTGCTTGCATTGTTGATTTAAATGATGGTGGTAATCCTATACCTATTTGGTATGAAAAAAGTAAATGGATTGCTGAACGAGAAATGCAGTTTCCCGGGAGTCAAAGGTTTTGGAAACTTTGCACCCTCATCCATGAAAGTAATTGGATATTTGCTAATAATAATCCTGTATTGCCAATAAGTAATTTTTGGGATTTTTCTCAACTTCTTAAAGCACTTGTACCTTCAAACCTTGTCACAGGTATCTTACTTAAATCTACTATTTTTGATCTACTGCGGATATGTGGATTATCCAAGAATGAGCGCTTAATTAAATTCTTAAATCTTCAACTAAAACTTTATTCTCAAGAGGACGTTTATAATACTGCAGCATTATATGGATCTACTGTTCTTCAGATGTGTCAACAGCCACATGGTCTGTGGCACCTTAAAAAATCTATGCAGTCTTTAAGTGAATCATTAGAAAGTTCATTGATTAAAACTGGAGTTAATTTAATTTTTGGACAAGAAGTCAATTCTATCAATTTTGACAAGGTAAATATGTGTTGGAAAGTATCTGCTAATTCGAAAAAAAAATCATTTAATTACCAAGCAAAAGATGTGGTTTACACAGCGCCTCCACAATCTTTGCTCAAACATTTGAAAGATCCTTTAGAAAGAAAAAAAAATTATAAAAATCGACTTAATAATTTGCCTGATCCAAGTGGAGCTGTAGTTTTTTATTCAGCATTAAAAAAGGAACATATTAAAAAAACATTCTCCAATCATTATCAATTTGTTTCAAAAGAATTTTGTTCGTTATTTGTATCAATTAGTGATGATGGTGATGGAAGAGCGCCAAAAGGTGAGGTTACTTTAATTGCTAGTATCTTTACGAACACTAAAGATTGGTTTGATCTAGATAAACAATCTTATTTAAAGAAAAAAAATGGTTTCATGAAAAAAATATCCCTTGAATTGGAAAGTCAATTTGATATTGATCCTGAAAAATGGCTACATAGAGAATTAGCAACTCCATTGGGCTTTGAAAAATGGACAAAAAGACCTAATGGAATAGTAGGCGGGCTTGGCCAAAATCCAGATATTTTTGGTTTATTTGGATTATCAAGTAGGACACCTTTTGAAGGTTTATGGTTATGTGGAGATTCGATTTATCCAGGAGAGGGGACTGCAGGTGTTAGTCAGTCTGCATTAATGGTTTCAAGGCAAATTTTAGCTTCCAAAGGTATAGAAAATTTTAGTTTATAAAATTTTGTCTGTTTTCTTTTGCTTCAGCAAGTTTTTTAGAAAGTAAATCCCAATTTTTTTCTTTAATAAGAGATTCCAGTATATTCAGCTTATTTTTAAAATTATTTATGGAATTTAAAACATTAATCTGATTATTTATAGCTAAATCTAGGCCTAGTTGTTCATTGCCTCCGCCAACTCTCGAAGTGTCAGCAAATCCTGTAGCAGCTAATTTTTGCGAGAGATCTAATAAAGATTGATTATTTTTTGTTTGCGCAGTTTCTATGAGGGCAGAAGCTAAAAATATAGGCAAATGAGAAATTAGAGATACTGCTTCATCATGCTCTTTTGGCGAAGCTTGGCAAATTTCACAATCCATTGATTTTATGAGCTCAGAAATAGTTCTGACTGAATTTAAATCACTATTTTGTGTTGGGGTAATAATCCATTTTGCATTTTTAAAAAGACCTTCAAAACCTGAATCAACTCCTTTTTTTTCTGTGCCTGCCATTGGATGAGATCCAATAAATAGAGGATGTGAATTTTCCCATGTATTTACAACTGGTTCTTTTACAGACCCGACATCAGTTAGTATTGTCTCCTGAGGTATTGATGCTACTAATTGTTGCGACGGACTGATCAAATCTTTGATAGGCAATGCCAAAATTATTAGCTCACATTTTTTTAATAAGCTCAGATCACAGCTAACAAAATTTGCAAGTTTTTTATCCTTAGCTTTTTTTTCATTAAATTCATTATTTACTATTCCATAAATTGTATGATTTAGACTTTGGAGTTTTAATCCTAAAGAACCACCAATTAATCCTAATCCTACTATTCCAATTTTCATAAATTAATTAATTCAAGACCTTCTTTTATTGATACCAATTTTTTGTATATTAGGTTCATAAATTTTGTATGTTTTTGAAATTAAATTAATTATAAATGCTTGAAATTTTAAGTCATCAATATTTGAAAAATTTTTTGAGAGATCAAAGTATTAATTGGGAGCACATATATTCTTTTGGGAGGATAGTTTCCAAATGTATTGAAAATGATTCTACCTATCTAATTAATTCAGAAATTTTCTCTAGCTATGATTGGTTACCTCCAATTTTGATTTCTTTATTTTTAAAGGAAGAAGATTCAACTATTATTTTATCTAAAGAAAAAATCCAATTTATAAGACAATTTCAGATTGATTCATTGAAAAATCTAGGTTTTAATTTTATTTTGAATAATGATCAATTTATTTTTGCAAATCATCATGTTCACTTGATAACTATTCAAAATTTTCTTAATGATCCCAATTCTCGTAATCTTAGAAATCATCGAATAGTTTATTCAGGAAGTGAGGATATAAAACAGGATTTAAAAAATCATTTTAGGATTTCTTTGCTTAAAAAGGATTGGACAAAAAATTTTAAAGAATTTGAAGTAATCAATCAAAAATTTATAAAAGTATATGATTCGTTGAAGAAAAAGTTTTTCTTGAGAAAGGTCTTAGGAAATAGTTATATCAATTTAGATGAAAAAGAAATTATTTTCTTATCAAACTTTTTTCATGAAAATTCTTTTTTTTCTGATAAATTTTTAAGCGTCAACAAAGCATTATCTCAAGGCTGGGCATGTTGGGTAAAGTTAAATGATACAAATTTAGATTGGAATTTGTATTTACAGCCAGTAGATGAACTTTTTCAAATTAAGGAATTTTTTTCAAATAATAAATTTGTTTTTTTATCAGCATTGAGAAAAGATAATTTTTTCCAAATGTATTTTAAAAAGCATAGTTTAGATATTGACTTGGTTATTAATTTTAAGAGTAATTTTGAAGAGCAAAAGATTTTATTATATATACCCTCTAAACAGTTGCTTCCTAATAATCCTCTTTTTACCAATTCAATCTTGGACAAATGCAAAAAGTTAATACTTTTTAGAAAGGGTTTAACTTTAGTGTTATCTGATGATATTGATTTAAAAACTACTCTTGCTACAGAATTAGCTTCTACTTACGGGAAGAGAGTCTTGCTAGAGACAATTCCCTCAGGTAGAGATGAAATCCTTTGCTCTAGTTTTGACTGGTGGATTATGAATTCTTATTTAATTCAAATTCCAGAACAAATTATCATTCCTTTACTTCCGATTCCTAATATGTCAGAACCAATTAATGCAATTACTGTCTCTCATAAAAAGAAGCTTTCTCAAGATTGGTTTAGAGACTTCTTTCTTCCTCAAGCTAGAATTAAACTTGAAAGATCTATTTCTCCTTTAAGAAGAAATTCAGGTAAGTTAATAATCCTTGATGGAAGAGCAAATAAAAGAAACTGGGGAAGATTACTTTTGCAAAACATTCAACCCTCAAAACAAATTAACTATATGCTACCTTTTGATTAGGTTATGATTTTGTAAATAACTAAGGAAATATGGGAGAAGCAAAAAGACGTAAAACACTTGGTTTACCTCCAAAAAAAAATAATACTAAAACTAAAATTGATGAGTCCCCAAGATTATTTGAATGGCTTCCCTTTACAATAAATCAAAGAGATAACCTAATTAAATTAAGTATTAAGGCCAGTTGGTTTGGAATCGGAGGGTTAGTAATCTTATGGATTGTAGTGAGATTTATAGGCCCTGCTGCTGGGTGGTGGACTTTAGCTGATTCTTTATAAATCTAAGCTACTGTTTTTATATCATTAACAGCGATTGTATTAGCAGGATTGCTATTTAATGCTTTCATTGAATTAGAACTGACTTCAGTTCCTTCTGTTAATTTCTCTTTAACCATAGATTCTACTTTATTCCTGATTTCTAAGTTTTGATCAAGCCAAATAATTGTATTATCTCTTCCTTGTCCAATATTTTCTCCTTCATAACTATACCAAGCACCTCTCCTTATGATGATATTAGTCTCTTCTGCTAAATCTAATAAGCATCCTGTTGTACTAATGCCTTTCCCAAAGAGAATATCAAATTCTGCAATTCTAAATGGTGGTGCAACTTTGTTTTTTGCTACTTTCACTTTTGCTCTTATGCCATATTCCTCAGTACCTCGTTTAAGAGTTTGAATTCTTCTGATATCAAGTCTTACTGAGGCGTAAAATTTTAATGCATTACCTCCTGTGGTTGTTTCTGGATTGCCGTAGGTAACGCCAATTTTTAGGCGTAATTGATTCAGGAATATTACCGTACATCCAGATTTGCCAATATTTCCTGTTATTTTCCTCATTGCTTGGCTCATTAGCCTTGCTTGGCTTCCAATTACGTGATCTCCCATCTCTCCTTCTATCTCGGCTCTTGGGGTTAGTGCTGCGACCGAGTCAACAACTACAAGATCTACCGCACTCGATCTTATAAGTTGGTCAACTATTTCTAGAGCCATTTCACCAGTATCTGGTTGTGAAACTAGCAAATTTTCAACATCAACACCTAAAGAGGCTGCATAAACTGGATCGAGTGCATGCTCAGCATCTACAAATGCAGCTACTCCTCCATTTTTTTGGACTTCCGCAATCGCGTGAAGCGTTAATGTAGTTTTTCCTGAACTTTCTGGTCCGTAAACTTCTACTACTCTTCCTTTTGGATAGCCTCCTCCTAATGCTAAATCTAAGGTGAGCGCTCCAGTAGATATTGTTTCTACTTTCATTCTTGAGGCGTCACCAAGTCTCATTATTGAACCTCGTCCAAAATTTCTTTCTATTTGACCTAAGACAAGACTTAATGCCTTGTCTTTTTCTTTTGATTCAGTTTTTTTCTTTTCTTCAAGGCTCATTGTTTGATTTATCGGTTAAAGTTCTTGTAATTATTCTAAATTTGGAAATTTTTATTTAAACCAAACTTCATAAATACAAACTATAGTACATGTGTACTCTAGCTGATTATCTTTAAATTGCAACTAATTCTCCAAGGTTTCCTAATTTTAATAATTTGATTTCATTGCTTAACTTATTCTTATCTGATTC
>CACCCI010000035.1:0-5760 GCA_902544495.1 uncultured Prochlorococcus sp. | reverse complement strand
TAGTATTTAAATTTAGAGATCTAATTTTTTTCAAGTTAGAGCCCAAAAATAGAGTAGGCTTACAAAATATAAGAAATTAATCAAGTCAAAGCCACTAAATGTCTTTTTTTGAACTATTAGAGAATACACCCAAAATTTTTGGATTCATTGGAATATTTCTTTTCATTTGCACCATAACAGCTTTTGTATTTAATTTTGGTTTTAAATTTCGAATAATTGGAGCAACTATCTTTTCAATATTGCTTTCTTTGAGTAGTTGGGCATTTATACAAAGTTACTCCGAAAAAGTTGTATTAGAAGGTGCTAAATATCTTCCAATTGTTTATGACAATGGGTTCGATTTGATTATTGCTAAAGCAAATGATGACTTTCCAGAAGAATCTATCGAGCCAACTTTAGAACAATTATCGGAAAACTTAAGGAAAGGTAGCAGATCTGGGGCGAATGTAAAAATCAAGATAAGAAAACTTGAAAAAATTTCAGATGGCGTAAGTAAACCAGTTGTTATAGGAGAAGTTGAGAAAAATGTAAAAATGAATTAGTCTTTTAAAAAATGGAAAGTAAGACTTTTTTAGATTTTTTACCAACTAATTTTAGACATGAGAAATCTTTCTTTATTCAAAATAATTTAACTGACTTTGAAAAATTAAGTAATCTTTCGGACTTAGATATAAATGAGATTCAAAGAAAATCTTCACTATGTACATTGAATAATCTAAAGAAAATTAGAGCTATAGCTATTTTTAAAAAAGAAATTGGAATTTCTCCACCGCAAGCATATCTACTTTTACATTGCGGTATATCTTCTATAAAATCATTATCACTATCTACACCTTACGAATTAGAACGCAAAATTGGTAGATTAGAGAGAACTCTTAGAGTAAAAACTGAGACAGATACAACTTTTATTATCTTAAAAGAATGGATTAAAAAAGCTAGTCAAATTGAAAAATCTATTGGAAATCTTGGATAAAAAATTTTTTTAATGTAGAATTTAGAAAAAGTTAGTGATAATGAAACCGTTGTTATTTTTTTTATTTTTGTTTTTCAACTCTTTATACCCTGTTTTAAGTCAATCTAACTTATTGGAAACTGTAAAAAAGAATCCAAACGAAGCTAGGAATTTATGTAATAAGTTTAGAGAGTTTAATTCCCAAGGTATTTCAGCCAGTTCAGATCAAGCTATAGAGTATGTATCAAACAAAAAAAAATTAACTCCCGTTAACGCAGAGATTTTTTCTATTTACGTCATTGGGCTGCACTGCCCAGACATTATCTAAATCCTAAATGTCTGGTTCAAGATGGTTTGACAAATCTCTAGTACTTAGAGATGGAGTAAGACTTATATCCAGAATTTGGTTACCTAATAGTAATGGGCCATGGCCTGCGTTATTAATGAGACAACCATATGGCAGGGAAATAGCTTCAACTATTACCTATTCTCATCCAGAATGGTGGGCAACCAAGGGGTATATGGTAATAATTCAAGATGTTAGAGGTATGGGTTCTTCTGAAGGAGTTTTTAATGGTTTTTCTCAAGAAGCTAGCGATACTTCAGAAACACATGAATGGGTAAGATCTCTAAAAGAATGTAATGGAAAACTTGGCTTATATGGTTTTTCATATCAAGGATTTACTCAACTAACAGGTGAATCAAATTCAAAGCCGCCCGATTGTTTATCTCCAGCAATGACTGGGATGAATATTAAGGATCATTGGTGTTCAGATGGAGGAGCATATTGGTGGCATAACAATATTGCATGGGGGCTTCAAATCGCAGCACTAAAAATGAAAAGAGAAAATAAATTTCTTGAGTGGGAAAAGATAAGATTAGCCTTAGAAAATAAAAGTTATTTAAGGGAAGGAATTGATACTTTAAAAAAATATGATCCCAATAGCTTTGTTTTGGAATGGCTTCAAAATTCAAATAATTCTCGCCCATTTGAAGAATTCAAACCAATTACAACATGGATTAAGCAACCTATGTTAATTATTGGAGGACTTTGGGATCCACATTTAAAAGGTGCCTTTGATCTTTATAAAAAATCTAAAGAAGCTGGTGGAAGCCCAGAGATTATTATTGGGAATGCGACACATCTAAATTGGTGGGAGGGATCACAAGAGTCTTTATTAAAATTTTTTGATAAACATTTAAAATCAGATGGAGAATTTAATTATAAGAACTTTAAAGACGAGAAAAAAATATGGAATATTTCATTAAATAAATGGGAAGAATTAGATAATAAATTTCACCCTGAATTTATTTTTGGGCTCAAAAGCGATGGCACAGCAAATGTAGAGGTTGAAGATGGAAGTCTGACCTTAAATTCAAAAGGATCAGGATGGTTCACAATCGTTAATGACCCATGGAGACCTACCCCATCTGACGGTGGTCATTTAGGTCCTAATCCAGGAAAGTTTGATAGAAGTTTTATTGATAAACGTCTTGATGTAGGTGTTTTTCAAACCAATTCTTTTGAAAAAGATCAATATTTGAGAGGAGTTCCCACATTAGAAATTCAGGTAAAAAGTGATCAGCCCAATTTTGATATCTGCCTTGCTTTATCTCTAATTGAGGAAGGGAATGAAAAGGTCAATCAATTTTCAACCGGGTTCTTAAGGGTTAAAAACTCCAAAATAAGTGAAGAATGCATTTATCAAATAACAATGCAGCCAACAAATGTTTGTTTGATAAAAGATAGCAAACTTCGTTTATCAATATCTGCATCAGCTTATCCCGCTATTGGAGTTAATCCTGGAATTGGGGAGGAAAATTTTGGAGCGCCTTCAGCAAATCATAGAGTTATAACTCTAAGTTTTAGCCTTAATAAAACATTTATGAAAATGAACCCTTTTTTTTATAAATAATTATTTTTTTGGTTAATCATTTGATATTATTAATCCTTAATATCTACCAGTCATGATCGAGACAATTCAAGCAGACTGGATTAAATCAGAAGCCATCAACCTAGAAAATTGTTGCAATGATAATCCATTAAAAATATTAGGCCCTCATTTTTATCAAGAACAATGGGTAATAAGGGTCTGGATGCCTGAAGCCGACGAAGTTAAAATAAATTTTAAAAACAATGCCTATAAGGCGGAAAGCATAAACCATAAATGGCTTTTTGAAGCTATCCTGCCTGAAAATCCAAATTATAATTACGAAATAAATATTTCACGAGGAGGGATCACACATACACAACATGACCCTTGGTCATATAAAGAAGAGTGGATGGGAGAAGTTGATAGACATCTTTTTGCAGAAGGTAATCATCATCATATTTGGGAAAAAATGGGAGCACATCTCATTGAAGAAAAGAATCGAGAAGGAGTCATGTTTTGCATTTGGGCTCCAAATGCAAAATCAATCTCAATAATTGGAGATATAAATTCTTGGGATGGAAGACATCATCCAATGCAAAAAAGATTAGGGGGAATTTGGGAACTATTCATGCCAACAATGCAAGAGGGCGACAAATATAAATACGAAATAAGAACTCAACAAGGTCATATTTATGAGAAAGCTGATCCATATGGTTTCCTTCATGAAATCAGGCCTCAAAATGGTTCAATAGTTTCAAAATTGAAAGACTTTAATTGGAATGATAGTTCATGGATTTCAAACAGAGATTCTTCTAGTCAAATAAACAAGCCAATTTCAGTTTATGAAATGCATTTAGGAAGTTGGCTCCATGAATCAACAGATAATAAATATCTGGAGGACAATGGTGAACCAAGAGACCCAGTGCCTGCAGCTGATTTAAAACCTGGAACAAGATTATTAACTTATCCAGAATTAACCAATAAACTCATCCCTTATGTAAAAGAGAGAGGATTCACTCATATTGAACTAATGCCAATATCTGAACATCCTTTCGATGGTTCATGGGGATACCAAGTTACAGGCTGGTATGCACCAACAAGTAGATTTGGCACTCCAAATGAATTTAGAGAGTTTGTAAATAAATGTCATGAAGAGGGCATAGGCGTAATTCTTGATTGGGTGCCTGGTCATTTTCCAAAAGATAAGCATGGGTTAGCATTTTTTGATGGTTGTCATCTTTATGAACATGGAGATTCACGCATAGGTGAACACAAAGAATGGGGAACCCTAATATTTAACTACAGCAGAAACGAAGTAAGAAATTTCTTAGTAGCAAACCTCGTTTATTGGTTTGAAGAGTTTCATATTGATGGCATAAGAGTAGATGCTGTAGCTTCAATGCTTTATAGAGATTATCTACGTCCAGATGGAGAATGGATACCCAATGAAAATGGTGGGAATGAAAATATAGAAGCCGTTAAATTTCTTCAACAGGCTAATCATGTACTCTTCCAACATTTCCCAGGTGCACTTTCTATCGCAGAAGAATCAACAACCTGGCCAATGGTAACCAAACCAACTGACATGGGAGGGTTAGGGTTCAACTTAAAATGGAATATGGGATGGATGCACGATATGCTTGATTATTTTGAAATAGATCCTTGGTTTAGGCAATTCCATCAAAATAGTGTAACTTTCTCAATTACATATAACTATACGGAAAACTTTATGCTTGCACTTAGTCATGATGAAGTTGTCCATGGGAAAAGCCATCTTTTGCATAAAATGCCTGGCGATGACTGGAAGAAATATGCAAATACTCGAGCATTACTAACTTATATGTGGACCCACCCTGGTAAAAAAACGATATTTATGGGAATGGAATTTGGGCAAAGACAAGAATGGAATGTTTGGGATGATCTGCAATGGGAGTTACTAGAATTTGAGCCTCATAAAGGTATCAGAAACTTGATTGATGACCTAAACGTTCTTTATAAAAATGAACCTGCATTATGGAAAAATGACTTTGATCCTTATGGATTTCAATGGATTGATTGTAATGACAAATCTAATTCTGTTATAAGTTTCATGAGAAGAGAAAACGATACCAATGAGTGGCTAGTTGTTGTTGCTAACTTTACACCTAATACTCATGGGTCATACAAAGTAGGTGTTCCATTGGAGGGATTCTATAAAGAAATATTTAATTCAGATGGCTCTAGATACGGGGGCAGTAACAAAGGAAATATGGGGGGTAAAGAAACTATAAATTACAATATTCATGATTATCAAAATGCTCTAGAACTTGCTTTGCCTCCATTAAGCGTCAGTATCTTCAAACATCAATCAAAGAAATAAGAAGCCTCATTTAACTTAGTGCTTCATATAAATGTTCATATAACGTTTTTGCTCTGCTTTACATTGTAAGATTTTTAAGTTGGATTTTAATTTTTTTTAAAAAATATCGAATTGAAAAATGGGTCAAGATTTACCACTACTTCTCTCTGCCGCATTAGGTAAAAAAGTAAATAGGCCTCCAGTATGGATGATGAGGCAAGCAGGAAGATATATGAAAATCTATAGAGATTTAAGGGAGCGTTACCCAAGCTTTAGAGAGAGGTCTGAAAATCCAGAACTATCATATGAGATTTCAATGCAACCTTTTCATGCTTTCAAACCGGATGGTGTGATCCTTTTTTCAGATATTCTCACCCCTCTTCCAGGGATGGGCATAAATTTTGAAATAATAGAAAGTAAAGGTCCAATAATTGAGGACCCAATAAGAACTCTTAACCAAATAGAAAATTTAAAAGAATTAAATCCAAGTGAGAGTTTAAGTTTTGTTGGGCAAGTTCTTTCTTCACTAAAAAAAGATGTGAATAATGAGGCAACAGTTTTAGGTTTTGTTGGCGCGCCTTGGACTCTCGCCGCAT
>CACCCI010000034.1:0-6513 GCA_902544495.1 uncultured Prochlorococcus sp. | reverse complement strand
ACATCTATTGCTTCAACTACTGAATCATCAGATTTCTTGTAGATTGTGATATTACCAGTTTCAGTATCAACTTTTTCAGAGAAAGTAAGAATTATATTTGAATTATTGGGTGCTGCAGTTTCATTATCTAGAGGAAATAGTCTACTAATAGTTGGGTTGGTTGTATCTTTACCACTAGAAATAAAACCAGGGTCTTTTACAATTCCAGGTGTACTGTCGGAATCGTATTTTCCATTATCTTTGACGGAAACTTTTAAGGTTCTTGTAGAAGCATCCCATTGTGTACCTTCACCAGTTTCAGAGTCATAAACAAAATCAAAATATTCACCGCTCACTACGTCTTTCTTGAAGTAGCTAGGATTCTCTGTCCCCTCTGGAAGAACCCAAGACATAGAAACAATTTTGTAATAATTATCTGGATCTTGGATTGTTACAGAGAAATCCATAACTCCAGTAAGAGCATTAAAATCATCAACTGATAATCCAGTGTCAGCTGCAGCCTTAGATATTAAAGAATCATTAGCAGTTTGAACAATTTTTACATCGACCTCATAATTTGATTTTGCCGTACCTTCAATACCTTCAACATACATTTCAATCTTAGTGTCTGATGAACTTGAATCTGCATTAGAAATTGCATAAATATCTGATTGAGCAGTATCTTGAATTTGACTTAAAGTCTCTGAATCATCAATTGTCGTAGATACTTGTTCTTTGTATGTTTCATCTGCACTTGATAAGGCTCCATAACTTATATCACCATCGCCATCAATGTCCTGGCCAAACTCATTTTCGTTTAGTTCATCTGGGGTTCTATATACAATATCCTTCCAATCTAATTGAGCATTTGAGTCTAGTGTATAGACACTATACATAATATCTGTGTTTCCAGAATATGTGTATGAATCTTTAACGACAATTTTGTAATTATCTCCAACTTTTTGAGCAGCAATAGCTTTGGTTTCATATGATCCATCAGTCCATGAACTTGAAGAGTTAAAATCAACGTATCCTCCATCTGGGCTTGTAACAGTTAAGGTATTATCGCCATCTTTTATGAATAAACTTCCATCTGAAGATTCTCTTAATTGTGCCCCCACTATGTCAGTACTTACAGGAGTTGTATCTGAAGCGCTAATAGAATAAATTCCTTCAGCTCCATCTAACTCAGGAGCATCAAAAATCGACTCTAATTTTCTTGGATCGTCATACCAACTATATGTAGACCAATCGATAGTACTAGTTGATTTTAGAACATTTACAGTTGACCAATAGTTTGTAATTGTCCCAGAGTCATTGTAAGTGTACTTAGTTAGTAGTTTGTAGTATTCAGTCCCAGAAATTGTTATCTCTGCAGCAGCATATAATTCTGAAGAAGAAGAGTAATCTCCATAGCTATAAGAACTCGATAAATTTGCTAAGTTACCATATTCATCTAGTATTGCATTTTTTGAAGTACTGCCAGATGCCTGGATATATGCATTACCACTTTCGTCAAGATGTAAAACAGCGCCAGTACTATCAGTGGATACTTGTGTAAGTTTAAGTTTTTCAGTTGTCCATATTTCACCGTCACCATCGAGATCTTGATTAAGATCTTTCTCATGTCTGCTTATATCTCCCCATGTTCCAGTACTCCAATCAAGTACTCCAGCAGTCGATATAGAGTATGTTTGCCAATTTATAGTGTCAACGCCATTATATGTATCTGTAGATTTAATAGCTAGTTTATAACTTGCTAAAGCTCCATTCGAATCTGAAATACCTTCTACCGCATAAGTTTCAGATTTATAAGCATAATCGCCCCATGCAGATTGATAATCGAAATTAGGTGATGATCCATAACTATCAACAATTGATATCTTTGTACTTCCTTGAACTATGTAGAGAGAACCTTCATCATCTATACAAAGTTGGGCACCAGTTATATTTGTATCGGAACTTGTGTCTGTAGCTATTTTTGTAGTGCTTATATTTGCAATAGAGTCAATGATGCCATTGCCACTTAAATCTTGACCAAATATTTCTTCTCTTTTTGCAATTCCTTTACCCCAAGAACTTGACATCCAATCTAAATACCAATCGTTCGTGGATGAATTTTTTATTATGTTATATGTTTGCCAAGATGTTTCAGTTGTAGAACCATAAATATTGGTGCTTTTAATAGCTAATAAATATTTCTTTTCGCCATCTGTGTCTACAAAATCTTCGACTGCATAAGCAGCAGATGTATATGAATACGCATCTGATCCACTTCCTCCAGAGTATGAATAATCAAATGTTGGAGTACCTCCCCATTCATCAGTAATAAGAATTAAATCAGATTCATCTTTAATATAAAGCGCATTTTCACTATCTTTTTTTAAAACCACTCCGTTCGTATCAGTGGTTATGGTAGTTAGTGCTGTGTCGACCAAACCAGTTGCTCCATCGCCATCAAGATCTTGCCCTGATCCAAAAAGTGATTCTGATTTTTTAATAGAGGTTGTCCAAGTAGACATATTCCAGTCAATTACTCCCTTAGAATCTGTGTACTTCAACTCCCAGTCAGTCCAGTTTTCGCCAGATTATGTAGAGGTATTTTTAATCGCAATAATATAACCATTTACAACTTCACTGTCTTTATTTGTATAAGTAAGAGACTCTACAGCAATTGCTTCTTGCTTCCAGGAACCTCCATCCCAAGAAGATGAATATTCTAACTGTGCAGACCCTCCCCAATCTTCGGTAATTGATAGTAATTTACCGCTATCATTTAAAATATAAAAACTACTTCCAGAGGCATCTTTTTTTAAAACATCTCCAAAGGTATCATTACCAGCTTCTAATAAGGTGGAAACATCTAATCCTATGCTGCCATCACCGTCGATATCTTGGTTAAATGTACTTTCAAAAGGCTTTACATCTTGAGTCCAATTGTATGTCGAGTAATCAATAACACCAGAACTACTAAATTCAAGAATTTGATAATCAGTTGAACTATTTGTAGTACCACTCCAAGTATCTGAATAAGTATGTTTAACAACAACTGAAAAACTTCCGTCATCATTCTTTTCAGCAGCGAGTGCTTCAGATTTAGATGAATAATAGTCAGAGTTATATTCATAGTCATATCTAAGAGGACCATATCCATCACCAAGAGCCATTAAGTTATTGCCATCATTATCAGCAACATAAAGACCACTATTATCATCTTTATAAAGCTTCCATCCAGAAATATCAGTAGTAACCTCGGTTACATTCCCAATCTCTATTCCAATTGATCCATCACCATTCAAATCTTGATTAAAAGATACTTCAAATCCATCAATTGATTGGGGCCATAAAGATTTGCTCCAATCTATATCCCCAGAGGTGTCAACAGCATAAACAGCCCAGTATTCCGAAGTTTGGGTTTCTCCATCACTGCTATAACTGCCAGATGAGTAATAGTTCGTCCAAGTACTAGTTTGTTTAACAGCAATTTGAAAATAACCATCTTCATGTAAATCTGCTGCAATAGCAGTTGAAGAGCTAGAACCGTCAGTCCAGGTACTAGAGTATTCAATATAAACATCGTTAACCATTATGTCTGTACCCTCATTTCTTATGTAGAGAGCTCCATCGGCTTTCCCTAAAGTTGCACCATCTGTATCACTTCCATAATCACTTACACTTACAGTTCCAGTAAAATCACCGTCTCCATTAAGATCTTGTCCAAATTCGTCCTCCCAAGTAACTATAGATTTAAGATAACTAGTTCCACTCCAATCAAGAACACCTTCTAAAGAGATTTTATAAACTTGCCAGTTAACATTAGTTTCTCCATTACTAATATCGGTTTGTTTAACGGCTATAGCATAATAATCAGTCTCAGCATCAATAAGTGCTACTGCTTTGGCTTCAGCGGAATAAGAGTAATCAGTATATGAGTAAGAATACTCTAATTGAGGAGTATAAGTACCGTATGAGTCAGTTAAACCTATTGGGTTATTGCCATTTTCATCAACTATATAAATGTTGCCGTCAGTATCTTTGCTCAGTCCTACTCCAACAGTATCAGATGTAACTGTTTCAAAACTAGCTGTATTAAATCCAGTGTAAGTATCTCCGTTTAAGTCTTGTCCAAAATCTTCTTCATAATCCATTATTGATATGGAATATTTTGTATTTGTCCAGTCAATGATGGCTTTAGTACCAGATATATTTAATGAATATATATTCCAAGATGTATCGGTTGAATTACTATAAGTGCTAGTAGTTTTGATAGCTAAACAATAGCTCCCGTCAGACTTTTGCTCTGCTGCGTATGCAACTGATTCATAACTTGATTCACTATATGAATAGGTATATTCTAAGTTCGAATATCCATATTCATCTTCGATCTTGTAATCTTCACCAGAGACAGTTAAGTAAAGAACTGAATCAACACTATCTCTTTTTAAACCAATTCCATAAGTATCAGTAGTAATCGCATCTAAATTATCTGCATTAAATCCTATTGCTCCATCGCCATTTAGATCTTCATTAAAAGCTTCCTCATACTCACTAAGACTTATATTATATGCAACATTACTCCAATCGAAAACACCATCTAAAGATATAGTGGCAAGTCTATATGTAGTAGTTGTATCTTCATTATAAGTACTATTATCACTTATCAAAAGGTAATAGCTATCGTCGTTTAGATTATCAGTGGTATCATTATCAAATCTTGTTACTTTAATAGTCTCAGTTGAGTATGAACCGTCTGACCAACTCGATGAATAATCAATTGAGATTGATGATCCACTATAACTATCGACTACACTGAGATAATCCCCATCTGTGGTTTTTATATAAAGAGAATTATCAGCATCGAGAAATAAAGTTTCCCCACTTGTATCAGAAGATTTTTGAGTAAGAGCATCCTCGCTAAAACCAATTACTCCGTCTAGGTTTAAATCTTCTCCAAATTTTTCCTCAAAGTTTGATATTCCGCCCCAAGTAGAAGTTGAATAATCTATTACCCCTTGGCTACTAACATTATAAGTTGTCCATTGAGTTGTTAAATTATCTGAATAACCGTATTCACTTTTGATTGCTACGATATAACCCTCAACAGAATTGCCAGAGCCATCTATATAGGTGGTAGCTTCAACTGCATAAGCTTTGTAAGTTGATGTGTAGTCATCATATGAATAGTCACTGAAGACCCAAGCGTCTCCATACTCACTCGTTATTTTGATAGGAGTGCTTGAAGTATCACCATCTTCAATAATATAAACATCAGTTGGCGACGATGTATTAGGGTCATAATATAATTGGTCACCTATTTCTTCTCTTACAATAGTTAAGTCAGCAGCTGAAACCATCTAAAAAAAAATTTTTATAATTATAGTTTAAAACCTTATGAAATCAAGACATATATTAAGTAATTTCACTTAGTTTGTTAAAGTTCCTTTAATGAGTCTGTTTTATCCTTAAAACTACTCAAAAGTAATTGCAAATAACTGACTTTCCTTAATTTGATACTGGCGTTTAAACTCATGCCGGCTTTGAGTTTGAGCTCGTTTCCATTTTCTAACTTTAAAACTTGAGAATCCAACTGAATTTTTGCAGGATAACTAAATACATTTCTTTGAGCTTTTTGATCAGGCTCGAGGGCATCAGAACTTATATTTTTTATTAAACCAGTTAGTACTCCAAAATCTGTTGATGGATAAGAGTCAATACTTATGTCAACGTTCATGCCATCTTTTACAAATCCAATATCTTTGCTTGGGATTTCAATTCTTGCTTCTAATTCACTTTCCGGAACAATTTTTAAAATTGTTTCAGTTGCTTGAGCAGTATAACCTACAATCTTGGGTCTAATATCAAAAACTACGCCTTTAATTGGAGCAACAAGTGTTTGATACCTCTGCTTTACGCTATTCTCAGCTAAACGACCTCTGATTTCGTTGATTTGAGATCTTATCTCATCAAGTTCTTGTTGATAAATATCAGATTGAATTTCTAATTCTGATTCAGCATTCTTTAACGTCTTATATGAATCTTGGCTTTTTATTTGCTGTTTTAGATATTCCACTTCTGATCCAGCTCCTTCTTTAAATAAAATGTAGTATTTCTCCGAAATTTGTCTATCTAACTTTTCTATTTGATTGAGATATTCAATATTCTTTTTTCTAGATTCAATGAAACCATCAGATTCTTTCTGTTTTAATTTTAATTGTCTTTCCTTTAGAATTAAAGATTCATTAAGAGTCCTAAATTCTGCTAAAGAAGATTCTTTATCAAGCTGAATTAATAAATCACCTTTGTTTACTAAATCTCCTCAGAACGATTATTCAACAAGATTAATCTCAATTCCAAAAAAAATTATCGATAATTATTTTGAAAACGAACCAAATACAGAAGTAATTACTTCAAAAAGAAATATTGATAAGTTTCAAAATAGTACTAAAAAAAATCTTTTCGAGTCCCCAAGAAGTATTAATAGTCCAGGTTCCGATATTACTTCTGAAATTCCATTAATATCTGCCGATGGGGAAA
>CACCCI010000033.1:0-6809 GCA_902544495.1 uncultured Prochlorococcus sp. | reverse complement strand
AAATAGATGCTAAATTTGTTTTTTGGAATAGATCAATTGAACCTTATGAGATTAATCGCGATTTAAAAATAAAAAAAAATTTAGAAGAACAAAATATTCAAGTTATTGAAACTTGGGATCACTTATTATTAGAACCTTTAAAAATATTTTCCGGAAATAATAAACCTTATTCAGTTTATGGTCCTTTTTATAAAAACCTTAAATCAAAAATGAATTTATTAGGACCATATGACCAAGATAAAATTGTTTTCCAGTTTAAAGATATAGATAATAAAATCAAAGAAAATAAGACAATAAATTCATCTGATTCGGTTCTAGAGAAATTTATCAAAAATATCAAATTTCCTGGTTCTAATATTTGTCCATGTAGACCTGGAGAGAATGCTGCAGAAACATTATTAGAAAATTTCATTAATGAAAAAAAAATATATTCTTATAATTCTGCACGAGATTTTCCTTCCCATAATGGGACATCTTTTCTAAGTGCATCTCTTAGATTCGGCACCATTAGCATTAGAAAAGTTTGGAACGCCACATTAAATTTAAATTCAGATTTTGCAAATCAAGGAAATTATCTATCAATTGAAACTTGGCAAAAAGAACTTGTTTGGCGTGAATTTTATCAACATTGCTTATTCCATTTCCCAGAGCTAGAGAAAGGTCCATATAGAAAAAAATGGGATCACTTTCCATGGCAAAACAATAATGAATGGTTTCAGAATTGGAGCAACGGAGAAACTGGAGTACCTATAGTTGATGCTGCAATGCGTCAACTAAATAGTACTGGCTGGATGCATAACAGATGTAGGATGATAGTCGCTTCATTTCTGGTAAAAGATCTTATATGCAATTGGCAAATGGGCGAGAAAAAATTTATGGAGACTTTGGTTGATGGAGACTTATCTGCAAATAATGGGGGATGGCAGTGGAGCGCCAGTAGCGGTATGGATCCAAAACCACTTAGAATTTTTAATCCATATACCCAAGCAAGAAAATTTGATCCTATTTGCGAATATATAAAATATTGGATTCCTGAATTATCTAAAGTGTCTAATTCAGAATTATTAAATGGTGGGATATCTAATTTAGAAAAAAATAATTATTCAAGTCCTATTGTCAATCACAACATACAACAAAGATTGTTTAAATCACTTTATGCTGAAATTTGAATTTCCTCTATACAATTCTTTAAAACTTTATTTAAATTTTCTGCTACATAAAGTTGCTCTTCATAAGAAATTTCAGGAAACATCGGAAGACTAAGAACTTCTGTACAAATTCTCTCTGTATTAACGAGTTTTGTTCTAGAAAAATTTTTATTTTTGTAAGCTATTTGTGCGTGTATTGGAATTGGATAATAAATAATTGAATTAATACCTTTTTCAAAAAGTTGTTGTTTTACCAAATTCCTTAACGAATAGTATTTTTTGCAATCAGTATCAAATAAATTTGAAAAATCTTCATTTAAAAAATATTTATCGTTTCTTAATTTGATTACAAATTGATTCCAAGAATGAGAAATTAAATCAGAGCTAATTTTTGGAAAACTAATAAATGGATTTTTTTCTAATAAATCAAGATAATTATTAGCAATTTTTTGGCGATTATTGATCCACTTAGAAATATACTTAATTTTTATGTTTAATATGGCAGCTTGAATGGTATCAAGTCTGCTGTTATATCCAATTTGGGTATGATGATATCTTATTGGGCTGCCATGAACAGCCAGTTCTCTAATTTTTTTTGCAATCTTCTGATCTGAAGTTGTTACTGCTCCACCATCTCCAGCAGCTCCTAAATTTTTAGTAGGGAAAAAGCTAAAACAGCCTATATCACCGATACTACCAACTTTAGAATTTCCCCACATTGTGCATGTTGCCTGAGCACAATCTTCGATTACTTTTAAGTCATATTTCTTGGCCAAAGATTTTATTAAGGTCATATTCACTGCATTACCAAATAGATGAACTGGCATAATTGCCTTAGTATTAGGATTTATTTCTTGTTCTATTAGTTCAGTATTAATGAGATAAGTTTCTGGATCTATATCTACCAAAACAGGATTAGCACCAACTGCACTAATAGCCTCTGCAGTTGCAAAAAAGCTAAAAGATGAGGTAATAACTTCATCACCCACACCAATATCTAATGCGCGCAAAGCTAATACTAAAGCATCAGTTCCACTATTACATCCAATAGTATTTTCAACACCAATCAGATTGGAAAAACTCTCCTCAAATTTGGCAATTTCTTGTCCTCCAATATACTGGCCACCTTTTAAAACTTTAGAAACCTCACTCTCAATTTCAGAGCCAATTTCTTGAAACTGCCTATCTAAAGTAAATGGAGGTATCTTCATAGTAAATATATTAACCCTAAACCATATTTCTATGGGTAAAAAAAATTTTTAATTCATTTAAACCAACTTGGTTCTTTACCAGGAGTCCATTTTATATTGCAACCTAAAGAAGGCATCTGATTTGAAGGATAAGAATTATCTTGATTCAAATCTTTTACAGCAGAGCGCAAATCTTTTCCAGATAGAGGGATATTGTTACCTGGTCTACTATCGTCTAATTGGCCATGGTAATACAATAAAAAATCACCATCTCCTTCATTTGAAAAAAGATAAAAATCTGGGGTGCAAGCTGCTTTTAATTCCTTAGCAAAATTTTGATTTTCATCATATAGATAAGGAAAACTCCATCCCTGTGTTTGTGCTTGTAATCTCAAATTTTTAGGAGAATCTGAAGGATGAGTGACAATATCATTACTTGAAATTGCAACTGTTTGAACTGTATTTTCAATTTCTTTACTTAAGGTGAAAATTTGATTCTCAACATATTTAACAAATGGGCAATGGGCACAAATAAACATTAAAAGTAAATGCCGATTATCTAGATTATGAGAATTAAAATATTCATTTTTTGAAGAATTAGCATTTAACATTTCGAAATTCGGTAATTGAAAACCTAATTCCAAAACCATTGAATTTGTTCTTACCATGCTCAAGTTAAAAATTTTTGATATTTGAAAATTATTGTATATTTTGCAGTAATCCGTAAAGATAGGTACTTTTATATAGGAGAATAATAGAAATAATAAACAAAATGCTTCTAAATCTAACTGGCAAAAAAATTCTTGTTACGGGAATTGCCAACAATCGTTCAATAGCATGGGGTATCGCTCAACAACTTTCAAAAGCTGGCGCAGAACTTGGAATCACATATTTGCCTGATGATAAGGGAAGATTCGAGTCTAAAGTTAGAGAACTAACTGAACCTTTAAACCCATCGTTATTTTTGCCTCTTGATGTTCAAAATCCAGCACAAATTGAAGAAATATTTAAAAATATAAAAGACAATTGGGGTCAAATTGACGGATTAGTTCACTGCCTAGCATTTGCAGGACGCGATGAATTGATTGGAGATTATAGTGCTACCACTTCAGAGGGTTTTGATAGGGCTCTTAATATAAGTGCGTATTCGTTAGCACCTTTATGTAAAGCAGCAAAACCACTTTTTAGTGATGGTGCTGGTGTTGTCTCACTAACTTATTTAGGTTCAGAAAGGGCGATTCCTAACTATAACGTGATGGGAGTTGCTAAAGCAGCTTTAGAAGCTTCAGTAAGATACCTTTCTGCAGAACTTGGTCCCGAAAAACAAGTTAGAGTTAACGCAATAAGTGCTGGGCCTATTAGAACACTTGCGAGTTCTGCTATAGGTGGCATTTTAGATATGATTCATAATGTTGAAGAAAAGGCTCCTTTACGCAGAACAGTCACTCAAACAGAAGTAGGTAATACAGCTGCTTTTTTATTAAGTGATCTCTCTAGCGGCATTTCAGGCCAAACAATTTATGTTGATGCGGGTTACTGCATTAATGGAATGTAAACTAAGTTTTTTGCATAAAAATGTCATCTCTAAGGCAATCTGAAATAAAAAGAAAAACTAATGAAACAGATATTTCTGTATTTATAAACTTAGATGGAAATGGAATTTCTGAGATTGATACTGGGATACCATTCTTAGATCACATGCTTCATCAAATATCCAGCCATGGTTTATTCGATTTAAAAATAAACGCAATTGGAGATACCCATATTGATGATCACCATACAAATGAAGATGTAGGAATCGCTTTAGGTAAAGCATTCTCCAAAGCCTTGGGAGAAAGAAAAGGAATAAGTAGATTTGGACATTTTTTTGCCCCATTAGATGAAGCATTAGTTCAAGTCACTTTAGACTGCTCTGGTAGACCTCATCTATCTTATGATCTTCAATTAAAAGCACCTAGAATAGGAAATTATGATACTGAACTAGTAAGAGAGTTTTTTATTGCCTTTGTAAATAACAGCGGTATTACTCTGCATATTAATCAAATGCGAGGAAGTAATTCACATCACATAGTTGAGGCGTGCTTTAAAGCTTTTTCAAGAGCAATGAGAATGGCTACTGAGATAGATCCAAGAAGATCTGATTCAATTCCAAGCAGTAAAGGAATGTTAGAAAAACAATAAAATAGGAATTTTTTCGAATTAGCCACAATTCAGTTGATTTTTGGCGAAGATAGGACAAGTGATTATTTTGTTGTGACTAATTTACAAGATAAAAAAATTGATAATTTTAATATTTTTAAAAAAGAAGATTGGTCAAGTGCTTATCAGAATGTAGAAAAGGAGTTAACTAAAGAACCTCTAAAAATTAGCAAAGGTAAAAATATTAAAAATTTAAATGGAACATTATTAAGAAATGGACCAGGAATATTAGAGAGAGGTGGACAATGGGTTCATCATCCATTTGATGGCGATGGGATGATAACATCCATAAAATTCGAAAATGGTCAGCCATTCTTAACAAATAGATTTGTTAAAACTAAAGGCTATTTGGAAGAAGAAAAAATAGATAAATTTATTTATAGAGGTGTTTTTGGAACACAAAAAAATGGAGGAATTTTAAATAATGCATTAGATCTAAAATTCAAGAATATCGCTAATACACATGTCATTAAACTAGGAGATGAAATTCTCGCATTATGGGAAGCAGCAGGTCCGCATGCAATGGAGCCTGATAGTCTTGAAACTATTGGTTTAACAACATTAAAAGGGGTACTCAAGCCTAACGAAGCATTCAGTGCTCATCCCAAAACAGACCTAAACTCAAATGCATCTTCAGAACTTTTGGTGACTTTTGGAGTACAAACCGGGCCAAAAAGTACCATTAGATTAATGGAATTTGATAATGCTGGTACAAATTCTGGAGAGCTCATATTTGATAGAAAAGATACCTTTAATGGCTTTGCATTCCTTCATGATTTCGCAATTACAACTAATTGGGCAATATTTTTACAGAATGCTATTGATTTCAATCCTCTTCCATTTGTAATGGGTCAAAGAGGAGCAGCACAATGTCTAAAGTCAAACCCAAATAAAAAGGCAAAGTTTTTTATCATCCCTAGAGAAAGTGGATTATTTAGAGGACAGCCTCCTCTAACAATAGATGCTCCAGAAGGATTCGTTTTTCATCATGTAAACGCCTTTGAAAAAGATTCCCAAATCGTATTAGATAGTATTTTTTATGATGATTTCCCATCAGTTGGTCCAGACGAGAATTTTAGGAATATTGACTTTGATAAATATCCAGAAGGCAAACTGAAAAGATCAATTATCGATCTAAAGACAAAAACTTGTGAACTTGAAACTTTCAGTGAACAATGTTGTGAATTTGCTGTTGTTAATCCTAAAAACTTAGGATTAAAAGCAACTTTTAGTTGGATGGCAAGCACATTACAAAAGCTCGGCAACGCTCCACTTCAAGCAATAAAAAAAATAAATTATACTTCTAAGGAAGAGATTTATTGGTCAGCAGGTCCTAGTGGATTTGTTAGTGAACCAATTATGGTTCCATCAGAAAACTCTTCAAAAGAAGATGATGGATTTCTATTTATACTTCTATGGAACGGAGAAAGAAGAGGAAGCGATTTAGTGATCTTAGACGCAAAAGACTTAAAAGAATTAGCTGTTTATGAATTACCCATTTCAATTCCTCATGGCCTACATGGATCTTGGGTGAATTGAATTTAAGAAAAAATTTCAATTAAATCTGGAATAATTTTTTTTAATGCTTTACCTCTATGACTACAAGAGTCTTTAATATCATTATTCATTTCTGCGAAAGTTAATCTGGTAGAACTCTCCTCAAAAATTGGGTCATACCCAAAACCACTTTTTCCTCTAGGGTTTAAGATAATATTGCCAATACATTTGGCCTCAGATTCAATAATCACTTCACCATTTGGGGAACAAACGCAAATATTAGCAATAAAGCAAGCACCTCTATTTTGAACTCCATCAAGTTCTCTTAAAACTCGTTCAATTCTCTTCTGATCATTTTCTGCATATCTAGATGAGTAAATGCCAGGCTTACCACCTAGTGCTTCAATACAAATTCCTGAATCATCTGCTATTGAAAAATTATTCGTTTTTCTCGAAACTTCACTCGCTTTTTTAATCGCATTATCTCTAAATGTCAGTCCATCCTCTTCAACTTCTAATGATTCTGGCTGGAGTAACAATTTACAATTAACTCCAATAAGCAATTTCTTATATTCTTCAATTTTACCTTTATTCTTACTCGCTAAATATAAATTTTTCATCCTTATTTTCCTGCCAAATTTATAAATTCTTGCCCCCACTTTAATACCTCAATTAGATAAGATTCTTTTGGTGCTTCACAATATAACCTTAAAAGAGGTTCTGTTCCTGAAAACCTAAAAAGAAGCCAAAAATTTTTATCAATTCTCAACTTTAT
>CACCCI010000032.1:0-7036 GCA_902544495.1 uncultured Prochlorococcus sp. | reverse complement strand
CGTACCAAAAATTTATAAAGAAATAACTTCAAGAAGAGTTTTAGCAATGGAATGGATAGATGGTACAAAATTAACAAATTTAGAAGACGTAAAAAAATTAGGAATTAATCCTGATGACATGATTGATATAGGGGTGCAATGCAGTTTAGAACAGCTTTTAGAACATGGTTTTTTTCATGCAGACCCGCATCCAGGTAATTTATTAGCCTTAGAAGATGGAAGATTATGTTATCTAGATTTTGGAATGATGAGCGAGGTTTCCAGAGAATCTAGGTCAGGATTAATTCAAGCAGTAGTCCACTTAGTCAATAAAAACTTCGATAAATTGTCTCAAGATTTCGTAAAATTAGGATTTTTATCAGAGGAAGTTAATCTAAAACCAATTGTTCCAGCATTTCAAGATGTTTTTATTAATGCTGTTGAACAAGGAGTTTCGAAAATGGATTTTAAAAGCGTTACTGACGATATGTCTGGTGTTATGTATAAATTCCCTTTCAGACTACCCCCGTATTATGCTCTTATAATTAGATCATTACTTACTTTAGAAGGAATAGCTTTAAGCGTAGATCCAAACTTCAAAATATTAGGCGCAGCTTATCCTTATTTTGCAAGAAGATTAATGGAAGACCCTGATCCACAATTGAGGGAAAGCCTTAAAGAAATGCTTTTTGATAATAATAAATTTAAATGGGATCGTTTAGAAGATCTGCTCTCTAACGCTGCAAAGCAAACAAATCTTGATTTAGAAAAACTTTTAGACGAAGTCATAAATCTTCTCTTTTCTCCAAATGGAGGATTTCTTAGAAATGAGATAGTTGAGGGTTTAACAAATCAGATAGATTTACTTAGTCTAAAAATATTGAAAAGTTTAAATAATTATCTTCCACAATCAATTAAATTAAATACTACTGGCGAAAATAATAACTTGAGTAACCTTATAATGTATGTTGAACCATTGAAAAACTTTTTAGAGATTTTACAAAAAGTACCGGGGTATTCAAATGACATTTTTCTAAAAAGAGTGCCAAGACTTATTAATGAGCCCTATACAAAAGAAATGGGTATAAAAATTGCAAAAAAGGTAACTGAAAAAGGAGTAGTGAGACTTGTTAAGATTGCCGCTGGTGCAAATATATAAATGAATTTTAGTAAATTTTTAAAATTTAAAATATTTTTTATTTTAGTAATTTCTCCATTATTTTTTAACGTTCCAAAAGCTTATACTGCTGAAGAAATTAAAATCACGTACAGCATATTTTCTAGAACAATTAAAGTAAATTCTTTAAAAACTTTTGCTAAAGAAGGTAAATCTACAAGACAATTAAAAAGAATTTTGAAAGCAACTGGGTCTCCAGATAAAGAAATTAGAAAAGTTTTAAACAAAGATTTTGAAGTTCCTATTACCATCGCAAGTAAACTAGTATATTCTGAAATAGGAAATGTTTTTTTAACAAGACTTTCATCTATTATCCACCCACCCAGAGCAACTGATGAAAGAACAGGTATGCTAGCCCTTAGAGCAAGCGTAATTCAAGGAATTAACATAGGAAATGGAAAAATAAATCTAGTAAACTTTTTTGAGGGATATCCAACTAAAACTGTAATTTTAGATGTCAGCGCTTTGAGCAAAGTTATGAATAAAGTAGAATCGATTTCGGAATTATTAACCTTTTTCACCAATTCCCCTCTAGAAAAAATCAAATCAAATTAAACAACCATGGTGTTATTAAATAAAATAAAAAATAAACTGCGTTTAAATTACAGAAAAAAAAGATGGCCAGGTCTAATAGAAGCTTATAAACAATATCTTCCAGTTACAAAAAAAACTCCTATTATTTCCCTGAATGAAGGAAATACACCACTAATTCTAAGCGAGTCAATTAGCAACTTAATTGGAAATGGAACAAAAGTTTTTTTAAAATATGATGGCCTTAATCCAACAGGATCTTTTAAAGATCGTGGAATGACTATGGCAATTAGCAAAGCAAAAGAAGAAGGCCGTGAAGCAGTAATTTGTGCAAGTACTGGAAATACTTCTGCTGCTGCTGCTGCATATGCTTCGAGAGGAGGATTAAAACCGTATGTTTTAATCCCAGAAGGATTTGTTGCACAAGGAAAGCTTGCGCAAGCATTAATGTATGGCGCTGAGATAATATCTATTAATGGAAACTTTGACAAGGCTCTTGAAATTGTTAGAGATTTATCCTCAGAACATCCTATAGAACTTGTTAATTCTGTTAATCCATATCGAATACAAGGACAAAAGACGGCAGCTTTTGAAATAGTTGATGACTTAGGTTATGCTCCAGATTGGCTTTGTATTCCAATGGGTAATGCAGGAAACATAACTGCTTATTGGATGGGATTTAAAGAATATTCAAAAATAAAAAGAAATTTGAAATTACCAATAATGATGGGTTTTCAGTCCGAAGGCTCTGCTCCATTAGTAAAAAATATAATAGTTAAAGATCCAGAAACAATTGCAACTGCAATAAGAATTGGAAATCCTGTAAATAGAGAAAAAGCAAAAAAAGTGAGGAAAGAGAGTAAAGGAGACTTTCAATCAGTTACAGATGAAGAAATAATCAATGCTTATAAAACTCTTGCCAAAGAGGGGGTTTTTTGTGAACCTGCCAGTGCAGCATCAGTTGCTGGACTGATTAAAAATAAAAATAGAATTCAGAAAGAATCGACTATTGTTTGTGTTCTAACTGGAAATGGATTAAAAGATCCTGATTGCGCTATAAAGAACAACGATGCTATTTTTAGGAAAAATATTGAACCTTCATTAAAAAATATAACTAGAATCTTAGGTTATTAAAATCCAAAAAAAATAGTGTCTGTGGAAATCAATTAAAAACAACCCTCATTTGTTGAAAAGTGCATGACAAAAAATTCTATTTGTTGAATAAATTTAAAATTTTCGAAAAAAGTAAATAATTTTCAACAAATAAAAAATTTTTTACACATATTTTTTTCTTCGTAAACGAAATAGACAACCTGCTTAATTGAAGAATTCCACAGTTCCCACAAGAACTACTACTACTAAATTTTTATATTTCATTATTTATCTTTATATTAGAAAAAGAGTAAAAAATAAAATTATTGAATTTAATTTACGAAAAAAGTATATTGTATTTGTAAAAAGTTCCAAATTCTGATGGAAATTATTTGTAATCAAAATGAATTAAATAATGCTATACAACTAGTAAGCAAAGCAGTTGCTTCAAGGCCAACACATCCCATTCTTGCTAACATACTTTTAACAGCTGACGAAGGAACTAATAAAATTAGCGTCACAGGTTTTGACTTAAATTTAGGAATTCAAACTTCTTTTGATGGAACTGTCAAAAATAGTGGAGCTATTACTATACCTTCAAAACTTTTATCTGAAATAGTAAACAAACTTCCTAATGAAACTCCTGTTTCTATAGAAGTAGACGAGAATTCAGATAATATCCTAATAAAAAGTGATAGAGGTTCTTTTAATCTAAAAGGGATCCCCTCTGATGAATATCCTAATTTGCCATTTGTTGAAAGCGGTACTTCTTTGAATATTGATCCTAGTTCTTTTTTAAAGGCTTTAAAATCTACTATTTTTGCTAGTAGTAATGATGATTCAAAGCAACTACTCACAGGTGTCAATTTTACTTTCAAAACAAATTATTTAGAGTCTGCTTCTACAGATGGTCATAGATTGGCTGTTGCCTTAATTGGTAATGAAGAACATATCAAAAATAAAGAAAACTTATCTTCAAATGTTGATGATTTATCGGTAACTATCCCAACTAGATCATTGAGAGAAATTGAAAAACTAGTATCTTTGAGAAACTCAGAAAATTCAATTAAGCTTTTTTATGATAAAGGTCAAGTAGTATTTATATCTTCTAATCAAATAATTACTACAAGAACTTTAGAAGGTACTTATCCTAATTATTCACAATTAATTCCTGATTCTTTTTCTAAAATTCTAAATTTTAATACAAAAAAATTAATTGATTCACTAGAAAGAATTGCTGTTTTGGCTGATCAGCAAAGTAGTGTTGTAAAGATTAAATTAGAAGATACAGATTTAGCATCAATCAGCGCAGATGCTCAAGATATTGGAAATGCAAATGAATCAATACCTGTTTCTTATTCTGGGGAAAATTTTGATATTGCATTTAACGTAAGATATTTGTTAGAAGGTTTAAAAGTTATTGCTTCTGAAAATGTACTTTTAAAATGTAATATTGCAACTACTCCAGCTGTTTTTGTTCCAGAAGATAATCTTAATTCTTTTACTTATTTAGTTATGCCTGTGCAGGTTCGTTCTTAATTTGAAATTACCTAAAGAAATTTTATTAAGTGAATTATTAAATTATAGTGTCAAGGGTAATATGTTCCTTAATTATGGAAATGGTGAAAATGTTTGGATGCATCCTCCAGTTCACCGGATTCTAGGATGGTACTCTCGGCCTTCAAATTTTGATTTAAAAAGAAATGTTTGGCGATTAAATCAAATTACTCAAATAATAGATAATGAAATTTATGTCAAAGGCGATCCAGCTATTTCGGATTTAGGAACTTTAAATAGGTTCCCAACTTTAATTGAAGCTAATCTTGTAAATATAAATGGATCAAAAATAGGAGTCATTGCAGATTTTTTATTTGAAATGAAAACGGGAAAAATTAAATATTACTTAGTTTCTAGATCTAATCCTAAGATTCCAGGTTCTAGTAGATGGCAATTAACTATTGATAATATCAATGATCAACAACCCGGATTGGTATTCTGTGAAATTAATTCTTTAGATGATTTACCTTTAATAAAATCAAGTCTTAAAAATGAATTTATGCAAAAAGGGAAAAAAATTTTTGATAGATTTGATGATATGAAAAATATTGCTTCTAATAGATTAGAAGAATGGCTTGAAGAAGATGAAGATATTAGCCAAAACTTAGATTTTAAACAAAAAAGTTTTTATAATAACGACAGAACATCTATACCGTCTAGTGAAAAAAAAGAAGATGACCCTTGGATATAAATAATGATAAATCAAGAAAATAATGATCTATATGATCTTAATGAAGCACTAAAAGTTGAAAATTTAACACTTAAAGATTACGAAGAAATTTGCAAAAGATTAAAGAGAAAACCTAACAGAACTGAATTAGGCATGTTTGGCGTTATGTGGTCCGAACATTGTTGTTATAGAAATTCAAAACCTTTACTATCTAAGTTTCCCACTAAAGGTAAAAATGTTTTAGTTGGACCTGGAGAAAATGCTGGCGTTATTGATGTTGGAAACAATCAAAAACTTGTTTTTAAAATAGAAAGTCATAATCATCCTTCTGCTATTGAACCTTTTCAAGGCGCAGCAACAGGTGTAGGAGGAATTTTAAGAGACATATTCACAATGGGTGCTAGGCCAATCGCAGTCTTGAATTCATTGAGATTCGGCAACCTTGATAAATCATCAAATGTTGATTTACTACGAGGAGTTGTATCCGGTATTTCTCATTATGGGAATTGCGTAGGTGTGCCGACTGTTGGAGGTGAAATTGACTTCGATGATAGTTACTCTGGAAATCCTCTGGTTAATGTTATGGCTTTAGGACTTTTAGAGACTGAGGAAATCGTATGTTCTGGAGCTAAAAATGTAGGATCACCAGTGTTATATGTTGGTAATACAACTGGCAGAGATGGTGTTGGTGGTGCTAGTTTTGCTAGTTCAGAATTAACTACAGCTTCATTGGATGATAGACCTGCTGTTCAGGTAGGTGATCCATTTATTGAGAAAAGTCTTATTGAAGCTTGTTTAGATGCTTTCAAGACAGGGGATGTAATTGCAGCTCAAGATATGGGTGCTGCAGGTTTAACATGCAGTAGCGCAGAAATGGCTGCGAATGGAAATTTAGGGATATCTATCGATTTAGATTTGGTCCCTTCTAGAGAAGATGATATGTCCTCATACCAGTATTTATTATCTGAATCGCAAGAAAGAATGTTGTTTGTCGTTAAAGAAGAAAAAATTAATAATCTTATTGAAAAATTTAATAAATGGGGATTATATGCCAGTGTTATTGGTGAAGTGATAGGAACTAATGAAGTAATTATTTCTCATAAAGGTAAAATTGTGGCCC
This sequence comes from uncultured Prochlorococcus sp., assembly GCA_902544495.1. Classification (GTDB taxonomy): domain Bacteria; phylum Cyanobacteriota; class Cyanobacteriia; order PCC-6307; family Cyanobiaceae; genus Prochlorococcus_A. The sequence continues at coordinate 910 of CACCCI010000032.1, read as the reverse complement.
AAATACCTACTTCTGCCTTATCTGATGATACTCCTGTCAATTTTCATAATGTGATTAATGACCCACCCGATGATCTTTTAAATAAATGGGAATGGAAAGAAAATGATTTACCAGAAATTAATGAGCAAGAAATATTTTCATTGAAGGAAAATAAGAATTTTTCTTTTTCAGAAATTATCTTAAAACTACTCTCTAATCCATCAATAGCTTCTAAAAGATGGATCTATAAACAATATGACTCTCAAGTTCAGGCAAATACAGTTTTTAAACCTGGAAAATCAGATGCAGCCGTAGTAAGACTAAGGGAACAAAATAAAAAAAATAAAAGCAAATTATTTTCTGGCGTCGCTGCTTCAGTTGATTGCAATAGTAGATGGGTTGCGCTTGATCCTTTTAGAGGATCTATAGCTGCCGTTGCAGAGTCCGCTAGAAATGTTAGTTGTGTTGGTGCTGAACCAGTAGCAATTACAAATAATTTAAATTTTTCTTCCCCTGAAAATGAAATAGGATATTGGCAACTTTCATCTTCATGTAATGGAATTGCTGAAGCTTGTAAAGCTTTAGAAACTCCTGTTACAGGAGGTAATGTTTCTTTATATAATGAATCTAAAAATAAAGATAATCTAATTACTCCTATTAATCCTACTCCTGTTATTGGAATGGTTGGAAAGATAGATAATGTCGAAAAAGCTATAAGTAGTGAATGGAAAAATATTGAAGATCAAATTTGGTTAATTGGTTCTTCTAAATCAGAAATAAAAATTGCAGCTAGTTCTTATCTGGAATATTTTCATGGAGAAATTACAGGTCGGCCTCCAAAAATAGATTTGTTGGATGAGAAGTTTTGTCAGAGTTTTTTAAGAAATGCCATTTTAAATAGTCTTGTAGTTTCTTCTCACGATATAAGCGA
>CACCCI010000031.1:0-8294 GCA_902544495.1 uncultured Prochlorococcus sp. | reverse complement strand
CTTTGACCAACAAGTCTTGCTAAATAACTAGATCCAAAACCTGCATCAAAACTACCAACTCTTGGACCTGTTTGACCAAATATTGCATTTTCAGAAGCGATACTGAGATCACAAATTAAATGAAGCACCTGGCCTCCTCCAATTGCAAAACCAGGAACTAAAGCAATAACCACTTTAGGCAAACTTCTTATTAATCTTTGAAGTTCAAGTACATTTAATCTTTGCTTCCCTTCGTCATTTTTATAACCATTTTTACCCCTTACACTCTGATCCCCTCCAGAGCAAAAAGAATAAATACCTTTCTTGTCAGGTCCCGCACCTGTAAAGAGAACTACTCCAATAGTTTCATCATTTCTTACAATATCAAATGCATCAATAAGTTCATCTATAGTTTGTGGCCTAAATGCATTTCTTTTTTCAGGCCGATTAATTGCAATTCTCGCAATTCCCTCATCTGATTTATGAAACAATATATCCTTATAAGATTTGTATTCTGACCAATTTAGAGTTGTTTTACCAGGTAATACTTTCATGAAACCTAATTATTCAAAGATAGAAAATAATAAATTTAACTGCCAATTATTTTTTCTAGCAGGGCATTTTTTTCACAAATTTCATTTTCTGGATCAATATCAACTTTAATTATTACAGATTTCCGGATAGAAATGCTCCAATCGAATGCCTCTCGTAATTTTTTAAAATTAGACACACTTCTAAAGTTTACTTGATAACCCTCTGCTAGTTTTGGCCAGTTTATTTCTTTTGGCATAAGAAAAAGTTTTTTTAATTCATCTTCTTTTAAATTTTCTTTATAAATACGATTAAATATATTTCCGCCATTATTATCTATCAGAAGAATTGTTAAATTTATGTCGATTGAATTTTCAATCAGCCAACCGTTTATATCATGAATAAAAGCTAAATCTCCAGTCACAAGAAGTAGAGGATTTTTAATTCTAGAAATACCTAATGCAAGAGATAAAGTCCCGTCAATGCCAGAAGCCCCTCTAAAGCTGAAACAATTTCTTGTTAAAGTACCATTCTCAGAAAATGTAAGCCAATCTCTAATAGGGCTACTTGCGGAGAGCATTATAGGATTTTCAGCTGGCCAAAGTTTTGGAACAAGATTTGCAAGCATATACTCAGTAATTTGATTATCTTGAGTAATTTGCTCTTTAAAAATTTCTTTTATCTGCTCGCCTTTTTTTATTAGATCTAGAGCCATCGGAGTAAGAGACTTTTTATTTTTTTCGTTAATTGAAAATTCTTCTAACAACAGAGTTGTGAAATTTGATAGCCCAAAATCATACTCTAATGATTTTTTTATAGGGTCCAATTTTCTATAGTTTTTTTCTTTTATGAGAATTTGTATCCCTTCGAAGTTTATTAAAAACTTCTCCAATTCAATTGAGGATGACATAGGGCCAAGCCTCAAAAGTTGATGACAATTTATTGAATTTTTATTTTTTCTTAGGACTAATTCCCAATTCACGACTAGACCTCTCAAATGAGAATAAACCCCTGAAACAGGATCAGCAAATACTGGCCAACCAGTAATTTCTTGTAATAATTCCAAAGATTTATTAAAAGAAGTTAAATCATTTATGGAACCTTGATAAGGACCCACCAAAATAATGCCGGATTCATGTAAATTTAAACTTTTTAAAATTTCTAAGAATTTGTTTTTATCAGACTTTATTTCAACTTCCTGAAATATATATTTTTTCTTTAAATAAATTCTCTCAAAAACCTCTAAAACATTTTTTTTATCCAAAAATGAAATACCTAAAGGCTTTTCAATAGGAACATTTAAATGAATAGGACCAGGGAAGGTTGATATTTGTTTCTCAGTGATTCGAACTAAATTCAAGATTTCATTTTCTTGTGTTTCATGAAGTCCATTTAGATTTGTACTTAAAACACCTCTACAGACTGAACTCAAAAATTCTTCTTGATTTACTGTTTGATTAGCGCCACAATCTTTTAATCTTAAGGGTCTATCGGCGGTAAGAAATATAATACCTTTACAAGATCGGTCTGCCTCAACTGCTGCTGGCAATAAGTTACTTACGGCCGTCCCAGAAGTTGTTATAACTAAAGAAAGATTACCTGATGCAGCAGAAATCCCAAGAGAGTGGAATCCCGCAGATCTCTCATCTATTGAATTAAATATATTTACCAGGCCTAATTTATTCAATTCTCCAGCAGCTATTGCTAGAGGTGCTGATCTACTGCCTGGACAAAGTATTAAATTTTGAACTCCTATTTTTATGAAAAGATTCAAAAGTTGTAAACTTCTAAGAAAATTTTTGCATTCAATAGATGATGTCATAATTTATATAAATGCTTTGAGACTTTCCTTATAACTGAATTAAATAAAACATGTCTACAACTCAAGAAAAAAGAAATTCAATACTAAAGGATTTAAAAAATCTTTTAATCTGGATATCTATAGCTTTAATTATACGATGGCAGGTTATAGAGCCAAGATGGATCCCATCCGGTTCAATGCTTCCAACTCTTCAAATACAAGATAAAATTCTTGTTGAGAAAGTAACCCCCAAAATCACATCCAAATCAGATCTTTCAAAATTGAAAAATAAAATAGTTGTTTTTAACGTTCCAGAACAATTAATTAATGCTGGTTATAAAGCAGATACTGCACTAATAAAAAGAGTAATTGGAATACCTGGAGACAAGGTAGAAGTAAAAGACGGAAACCTTTATTTAAACGATATCGCTCAAAAAAATTACGTTTTTGACAAAAATATAAATTATTCTATAGGGCCTTTTATTGTTCCAGAAGAGTCATTATGGGTGATGGGAGATAATAGAAATAACAGTATGGACTCGCATATTTGGGGATTTTTACCCTTTGAAAAAATTATTGGTAAGGCTATTTTTAGATATTGGCCGTTTAATAAAATTGGACCTATTCGGTTCCCTGCCCTTAATAATTTAGATTAATGGGTACTTGATGTTGTAGGGTTTTTATATCTTGAAGTTGTAGAAATGTTTAATCCAGAATTTCTTGCTACTGAAAATAATGATCCAAACGATGAGAATGATTTAATCCAATATTTACAAAAACAATCTCCAGAAGTTTTGCAAAGAGTAGCAAAATCAGCTAGTGAAGATATTCAAGAAATTATTAGGCATAATGTTCAAGGTCTTCTTGGAATGCTTCCTTCAGATCAATTTGATGTAAAAATAACATCTTCAAAAGACAACATTGCCAATTTATTATCTTCTGCAATGATGACAGGATATTTCTTAAGACAAATGGAGCAAAGAAAAGAGTTGGAACAAACTCTTAAAAATGATGAAAACATGTCTATTGAAGAAGAATAGTTTTTAAAGATTTACTTCTTCAGGAATTATTCCTAGTTCAAATAAATTTTTATATAAACCCATCAAAAATTTATTATCCTCAGGAAGTTTGTCCCACTTTTGGGAATTAATTTCGTTAATTAATTTTTGACAATCCTCTATTGTAAATTTTATGGGTGCAGTAAAGTGAGCTGGAATTAAATATTCCATATCTTCAAAAGACTTGATATTTTCTAACCATTTAAGTAAAACTTCTTTTGAACGCGGAAAAATTAATTTTTGTAAAACTGGTGCAATTTGAATCTTAGGAGTATCTTTACCCATTATTTCAACAAGAGAGGATTCCCAATCTTCGTCCCATAAAAAGGGATAAATACCGAAATGAGATTTCCAATTTCTAAGATCTTTTTTGAATGAATACTTAAATATTTTTTTTAAAGGTGGAATATTTAATTTACCTGGTTTCAAAAAAGATGAAAATAAGACTAACCTTTTCCATCCCTTTTTTCTTTGTTCGATGGTGTCAATCAAAGGTTCATCTCCTCTCTCTCTAGAATGAAAAAGAAGTGGAGTTGGATCAAAATTAAATATCTCAGGTGGTGTTGAGTCTATTCCAACTATTGCGTCTGTTACATGAAGAGTTTTCGTAGGGTAATGGAAACAGCTTATCTCCTGATATCTTCCAAGTCCTAAATTCAGTGGGCCTAGTGAAGACCATTTAAATAAGTTTGTATGTGGAGTACCTTCCTCAAATAGTATTCTTGATCTTTTTGATGGAATTCCTAAAAAATCTAGTGGTAGATTGATGGGGAAACTCCATTGTCCAGGACAAAGCCAAATTTCAGCATCTTTAAAAATTCTTGAAAGAGCTGGCAGTCCAATTTTATGTTCTAGTCCAGAGGCACTCGGAAGAATTAATGTTTTTACTTTACCGTGAATCGCAATTAATTTTTCTAACTCATTTATTAATTCTTTTGTCGGAGGCAGTGGATTTATAAGCATCAATCCATTATCAACCTTTATTACCGTCATTCTTATTGGAACAGCCACATAATAAAGTCCCTGTATTTGTTCCAAGGACCATATTTGATCAGGAATTAATTCTCTTAAAATTGTTTTCTTTTTTCCATAAGGATATAAGGGGAATAATGGCCACCAATTCCATTTTTTATTTATTGCTTCTTCCACCACTATCATTTATACCCAGCAAATAATCTCTTTAACTTAAATATTCCGTATCTTGGAGCGAACAAAAATGCAAATAAAAATATAAAAGTTTGTGCCAAGACAATTGATCCGCCTGTTTCCAGATCAAACCAAAAACTAACATAGATTCCTACTAGGCTTGAGAGAATTGCACTTAATACTGAAATTACTGTCATATTATCAAACTTATCTGTAAGTAAATATGCTGTAGCCCCTGGTGTAATCAACATTGCAACTACCAAAATAATTCCAACAGACTGCAATCCCACAACAGCTGCCAAAGATAAGCATGTGAGGAGTAAATAATGAAGAAAAGATACATTAATCCCAACTGTTTTTGCATGCCTAGGATCAAAACAATAAAGCATTAAATCTTTTCTAAAAATTGATAAAAGGATTACTACCAATAAAGAAATAAATATAGTTTGTTTTACATCTGAAAGTGATATTCCTAATGGACTACCAAAAAGAATAGAGTGCAAATCAATATTACTTTTAATCTTAGAAACCAATACGATTCCAAGAGCGAAAAATCCAGTAAATACCAACCCAATAACAGTATCTTCCTTAACTCTAGATTTCTGCTTTATAAATCCTATCAATGCTACAGAACCAACTCCGAAAATAAATGCCCCTAATGAGAAAGGTAGACCTAATGCATAAGCAACAACAACACCAGGCATGACTGAATGTGACACTGCATCTCCCATTAAAGCCCATCCTTTAAGAGTCAAATAACTTGATAGGAAACCACAAACAGCTGCGACTAATGAACTCATAAGAAGTGCTTTTCTCATAAAGTCATGAGTTAAAGGATCTGTAATGAATGAATCTAAAGTTAAAAAAGAACAGAGCTCCATATATGTAAAATTTAGGACTCAGGTCCAAACAAGAAATCAGGTGAGATCCCACCAAAAGTGGTTGTGATATTTTCAGGAGTAAACACTTCAGAGGTCTCGCCATAAGCTACAACAGTTTTATTTATTAAAAGAACCAAATCGCAAAATTCACGGACATGAATCATATCGTGCGTTGATAATAATATAGTTTTTCCCTCATTTTTAAATTGAATAAATAATTCCGAGATAAGTTTCTCAGTTCTTATATCAACACCTGCAAAAGGCTCATCAAGAAGCAATATTGACGCTCTTTGCGCAATTGCTCTAGCTAAAAAAGTTCGTTTTCTCTGACCTCCAGATAAGTTTCCAATAGGTGTAGATAAATGATCAGTAAGATCAACTCTCTCAATAGCATCTTTAACCGCCTGAACATCAGACTCTCTAGGACACCTAAAAATATTCATCGAACCATATCTTCCCATCATCACTACATCCCAAACACTTATTGGGAATTGACTATCAATTCCCTCATTTTGAGGAACATAAGCAATTGTCTGATCTTTTTGAGCAGATCTTAAAGATTCTCCATTTATCCTAATTTTTCCCTTTGAAATATTTACAAACCCTGTTAAAGCATTAAAAAAAGTTGTTTTACCAGCCCCGTTCATCCCTACTAACCCACAAATCTGGCCAGGTTTCAATCTTAAATTGGCATCATACAAAGCCACCTTACCGTTGTAATCTACGCAAATATTCTCTGCATCAATCCTAAAGTTTTGATAATTGATTGTTTCCATAATTCAATAAAGCCCTTTTTTTATCAAATCCAAATTATGCTCAAGCATTTTTATATAGGAACTAGCAGGCCCACTATCATCAGATAATGAATCAACAAAAAGATTCCCTCCAAAATTAGCCCCAGTTTCGTTTGCAACAACCATTTGAGATTCGTTACTTACAGTACTTTCGCAAAATACAGATGGAACATTTTTTTCTTTAACTATTGAGATTGTTCTTGCCATTCTTTTAGGAGTAATTTGACTCTCAGCATTAACTGGCCACAAATAAACTTCCTCTAATCCATAATCATTTGTTAAATATGAAAAAGCACCTTCACAACTTACTAGATACCTCCTGTCTTTATTTAAGTTATTAATAAAAAGTGAGAATTCTTTATCTATTTTAGATAGTTTATTTTTATAAATTTTTCCATTTTCTTCAAATAATGTCTTTTTGGATGGCCTCAATTCTGATAAAGAATCCACGAGAATATCTACATATAATATTCCTCTATTTGGAGATATCCAGGCATGAGGATTGGGTTTCCCTTTATAAAAATCTTCACTGATAAAAATAGGATCTAAATCTTCTGCCACTGTAATTCTTTTAACTTTTAAATTAGAAACAAATTTTTCAGCCCATAATTCAAATCCAAATCCATTATCAATAAAAACAAAAGCATTGGAGGCATTTACCAAATCGCTTGGAGTTGGTTGGTAGCCATGAACTTCAACTCCAGGTTTCGTTATTGATCTAACAATAAATTCATCTTTAGCGACATTGCTAATTATGTCCGCCAAAACGGTGAAACTTGCCAGTATTACTTCTTTAGTTTCATTTTTATTTGATGTTCTCTTACATGATCCTGAAGCAAGAGAAAGCAGAATTATCAAACTTAAAAAAAGAATATTTTTTTTCATATTTAACATTCATCCTTAGATTATGAACTAAAAGATAGTTTCATAAGTGGCTTTCTAAGATCAGAAATAAATCCTTTCCAATTTATTTTTTCTTTTTCAAAAGCTTTTTCAACAATTTTTTCAGAATTTTTCTTGATAAAATCTAAATCAGGTTCCTCTACACCTTTTGTTATTGCCATAAAATCAGCCAAAGAACTTGATACTACTCTTGTTAAATAAGCAGCACTGACAGCCTGAAATGTTCCAGAGACAAGCCAATTAGGACCATGTAATTTTGTTATGCCAATTAGAGTCTGTCCACTCCATTCAATAACTCCCTGAGCAATTGCAGTCTTTAAAATCTCTTTAGATACTTTATCTAAAATTTCAGGAGACCAATTACATCCCCATATAGACTTAATTTCTTGAATCATTAATGAATTTAGTACTGTCATTGCCATAACATCAATTGATGGAATAGGAGATAAGAAAACTGTTGTTGCGACAAGAATTTGATTTTTTCTTTGTATACCTTTTAACTGCATTCTTCTTATTCCTTCAATTTCAGATTGCCAAGCAACATGAAGTTCTTTCAAGAGCCTTTTTTTTGTATTTTCAATATTTTTAGATGAACTTATAAAAAACTTCCTTAAGGAAAAAGGTATATTTGTTATTTCATTCTTATCTACATCAAAAGTAATAATTTTGTTTATAAAGTCACTTGAAATTTGAGACTTTAGGTCTTCTATCTGATTTTTAGCTTCTATTTGGTTGGAAGTGAAAGCTACCAACCAGAGTGGCATATTTTTAGGAAACTTTTCTAGCCACAAAAAATCATTTGCCGACAAAGGTAAGTTTATTAAATACAAGATTGCATCACTTTTCAAAGCTTCTTCTGGAATTTCTTGAGAAGAATTGTATTTAGGTAGTTTTTCGTATAAATCAAAGTCAAACTTATCTGCTTTAAAATTACTTTTCAAAACAGATTGAAAACTTTGATAATCTTTTTGTCCAATGCAACTTATTTTTTCTTTTTCACATCTATTAAGAATCGATTCAAGTATTTTTTGTCTTTTTGAATTCTGTTTTTCTAATTCATTTGTTGCTTCAAGTTCTTCAAAGAAATTTAAATCTTCATTACATAGATTTATCCAACCATCTAAATTATTTGGCTCATTAAATTTAGGCTTATCATTCTTCAAGTAAAAATATCCCCCCAAACACAATGCAAAAAATCCTA
>CACCCI010000030.1:0-9122 GCA_902544495.1 uncultured Prochlorococcus sp. | reverse complement strand
TTATTTATTAAGCAAAAAAATAATAATGAATTTCAAAAAAATAGATTAATTGCTTTATTTCAACCTCATAGATATTCTCGAGTAAAGCAATTTAATAAAGAATTCGCTGAAGAATTATCAAAAGCAGATGTTATTTATGTAACAAGTATTTATGGAGCAGGAGAAGGAAACGAAGATAAAATTACTTCGAAAATTATTACTGATCTGATTTATAAAAAAAATAAAAATGTTAGTTACATAAACAATTATTATGAAGTTACAAAAAATTTTTACGAATTAACTCAAAAGGGGGATTTAATTTTGAATATGGGAGCTGGTGATTGTCATAATTTCTGGTCAATTTTAAATGAAAAAAAAAATTAAAATAGCTAATTTATGAATAAAAAATTTTTTTCTGAAAACTGTAATTTAAGTAGTTATACAACTATAAAAGTGGGAGGAGTGGCTGAATATTTTGCTGAACCAAGAAGCGTTGAAGAACTATCATATCTAATAGAATGGGCTAATTTAAATAAACAAAGATGTCAAATAATTGGCGCAGGTTCAAATCTTTTAATAAATAATATTTTCATAAAAGGCTTAGTTGTTTGTACAAAAAAATTGAAGTCACTAAAGGTAGAACCATATTCAGGAATTATTGAAGCGGAAGCAGGTGTAATGCTCCCAACATTATCTAATTCTCTTGCTAAAAATGGATTACAAGGAGGGGAATGGGCTGTCGGTATTCCAGGAACATTAGGAGGAGCAATTTATATGAATGCTGGCACGGGCAATTTATCGCTAGCAAAAAATCTTATTTCCGTAAAAGTTATTAATAATAAAACTCTTGAAAAACTTGAAATTGAAAAAAAAGATATCAATTTTGAGTATAGATTTAGCTCTTTTCAAAGAAATGATTTAATAATTATTGGTGCAAGATTACATTTTGAACCTAATGGAAATCTAGAAAAATTAATTCAAACAACCAAAAATAACCTTAAATTAAAAACAGAAACACAACCATATCATCAACCAAGTTTTGGTAGTGTTTTTAAAAATCCTGAAAATAATTATGCAGCAAAATTAATTGATGATATGGGTTTAAAGGGTTTTAAAATTGGCGGTGCTGAAATTTCTACAATGCATTCAAATTTTATAATTAACACTTCTTCAGCAAGTTCAAAAGATATTTATGAATTAATAACAGTAATTCAACAAAAAGTACTACAAAAGAGAGGGATTTATTTGCAACCGGAAGTAAGAATGATTGGTTTTGACTATCCTAACTAAAGAAACGTTTTTACAAAATGGCGGGTTTTGGACTTCCTAACTTTGGACAACTTACAGAAGCTTTTAAAAAAGCTAAACAAATTCAGCAAGATGCTCAAAAATTACAAGATGAACTTGAAAATATGGAGATTGAAGGCAAAAGTGATGATGACATGATAAAAGTTTGGATTAGTGGCAACCAACTTCCTTTAAAGGTAGAAGTACAAGAAAATATCTTAAATGCAAATAAAGAGAAAATAGAGCAAAACATTTTACAGGCTATTCAAAAAGCTCATGAATTATCAACTACAACTATGAAAGAAAGGATGAATGATTTGACTGGTGGATTAAATCTTAATCTTCCTGGTTTTGATAATAGTGACTCTTAGAAGACTCAATCATTTCTTTATAAAAAGAATATCTTTCGAAGGATTTATTTAAATTGCATCCCTCATCGTTTAAATGTAAGCAATTACGAAATTTACACTTAATTCCTTCTTCGATTACCTGTTTGTATATTTCTGAATAAAGATTTGGTAACAACTTAATATCAACATCTAGAGGTTGCATATTAAAACCAGGAGTATCCACAATGTAACTTTGATTCGACATAGAAAATAACTCAACATTTCGAGTAGTATTTTTTCCTCTCTTAATTTTATTGGAAACTGGAGAAGTACTATTTTGAAGACCTGGAATAATCATATTTAACAAGGTAGTTTTGCCAACTCCGGATGGACCCATAAAAATTGAACATTCTTTTTGCTTTACGTTGTTTAATAAATTTTTAAAACAATCAGATTTCTGTAAATTTAAAGTTATTACTTTGTAACCCCATTTCTCAAATTTATCAATTAGATATGATCTTCTTTTATCAGAAACTAAATCACACTTTGTCAAAACTAATGAGACTTCAACTCCCATTGATTCTGCTGATATTAAAAACCTATTAACTTGAGATAAATTTAACTCTGGTTCTTCAACTGAAAAAGTAACGTATATATTAGAAATATTTGCAACTGAGGGTCTAACTAAAAGATTTTTTCTTTTTTTTAGACTTGTTATTATTGCGCGCTTACTTTTAATATCAATTTTTTCAATCGCTACTTCGTCTCCAACATAAATTAATTGATCCTTAAAATTTATAGACTTCTTAACTTTACATAGAAATTTCTGCGTATTTCCAGAGTTTTCTTGATTTTTTAAATCAACTAAAAAAAAATCATTAAATTTTTTCGTAACTAAACCTAAATATTTACTATTAGTTTTCATTCAATATTTTTATTTTTATAAATTTTTCATTTTCTTTGATTTGTTTAAATAAACATCCCATCTGTTTTAAATTTTTTAATACCATTTCTTCTGGTTCACCTTTATCTAGTTCAACAATAAGTTGTTCATTTTTAGATAACTTCTCCAAAGCCAATTTAATTTTGACAACATTTAAAGGACATGGAACGGATTTAAGATCCAAACGCTTTAAGGAAGTCATTAAGATTCTTTACCAAATAATTTACTAAACAGTCCACTACTGGAATTAATATTTTTATCTGAATATTGAGAAGCTAAACCCTCTAAAAGCTCACGTTCTGAGTCGGTTATACGAGTTGGTAATTTTACCTTTACTAAGACTTCATGATTTCCTCTTGCAACCGGATTTCCAAGTCTAGGTACCCCTTTATTCTCAAGTGAAAGAGTTGTATTTGGTTGAATACCACTTGGAATTTTTAAATCGACATCTCCATCAACTGTCGTGATTTTTACAGTGTCGCCTAAAATAGCTTGTAAATAACTCACTGCTATTTCTGAATAAATAGTTACACCATCTCTTTTAAGTTTTGAATCATTCTTAACCTTTATAAAAACATAAAGATCTCCAGGTGGACCCCCTTTCAAACCAACATTTCCCTCGCCGGAAACTCTTAATTTAGTGCCAGTATCAACTCCTGCAGGAATATTAATTCTTAATTTTTTTCTGACTTGCTTTACGCCATTACCGCCGCAAGTGACACATGGATCTGCAATTATCTGGCCAGCCCCATTACATGAAGGGCATTCAGCTACTTGTGTGAAATTACCAAAAGGTGTTCTTGTAGCTCTTCTAACTTGTCCACTTCCACCACATGTTGAACAAGTTTTGGGGCCGGTTCCTGGTTTTGCACCTGTTCCTCTACAGACTTCACATGTCTCCAAATGAGGAATTTTAATTTCTCTTTGTTGGCCAAAAATTGCATCTTTAAAGTCAACATTAAGGTCATACCTTAGATCATCTCCTTGCTGAGGACCTCTTCTTTGTGTTCTTCCTCCTTGAGGATTTTGCCCCCCAAAGCCATTAAAAAAAGTTTCAAATAAATCTGCAAAGCCACCCATATCTCCCATATCAGGCATTCCAGCTGCACCTCCAAGGCCAGCTTCTCCAAATTGGTCATATCTTGCTCTAGTTTCAGGATCAGCTAATGCTTCGTAAGCCTTACCAATTTCTTTAAATTTATCTTCCGCACCAGGTTCTTTATTAACATCAGGATGGTATTGTCTTGCTAATTTTCTATAAGCCCTTTTTAAGGTATCCGCATCAGCATCTCTTGAAACTCCAAGTATTTGGTAAAAATCAGCCATTAGATAATGCTCAAATAAAAATTTGGAATTTATACATCTTCAGAAGTATTTGCCTCTGAATTAACATCCCCTTCAACTGTATCCTTTTCTACTTCCTGTTGTGAATTTTGTTTACCAGGTCCCATAGAAACCTTAACCAATGCATGTCTCAAAACCTTACCTTCTATATGATATCCTCGCTGCAATTCTTCAATAATAAAATCTTCTTCAAACTCTTCACTAGGTTCTCTTAATACAGCTTCATGCAAGTTTGGATCAAATTGCTGACCAACAACTCTCATGGGTGACACTCCCTGTTGTTTTAAAACTTCTACTAGTTGCTTATATAATCCTTGATAACTTCTATGAAGAGCTTGAGCTTCCTCATTTTCTGGTTTAAGTTGTTGTCTTGCTCTCTCAAAATTGTCAACAATAGGAAGAATGGCAGTTAAAGTCTTGGAAATAAGTTGGATTTTTAAATCGTCCTGATCCCTAGACTGCCTTTTTCTGAAATTATCAAAATCTGCTGAGATCCTTACATATTGATTTTTTAATGTTTCATGCTCTTTTTCTAATTGTTCTAATCTCGCATCATTATTTGAAATAGTATTTTTTAATTCTTCAGTATTTATATCTTCTTTTTCTTGAGAAGATAATTCATCATTTTCGGTTGTTGAATTTTGAGTAGATGATGCATCTTCAGGAGCATTATCCAAGTTAGAATCAGCAATCTCTTTATTATCAATATTGTCTGATTGATTTTCAATCATTTTTCAAAAATTTAATAAAACTATTGTCCAATAAAGTGATGCACAAAACAAGTTGCGGAAGGCCGCACAAATATTTAGTCAGGAACAAACCTTAATGCCAATCCATTATTGCAGTATCTTTTACCAGTAGGAAGTGGTCCATCATTGAAGACATGTCCCTGATGACCTCCACATCTAGAACAATGATATTCGGTTCTAGGAACAATTAACTTAAAATCAACTTTTGTTTCTACTGATCCTTGAATTGAATCCCAAAAACTTGGCCATCCTGTACCACTATCAAATTTTTTATCTGAGGAAAAAAGTGGCAAATCGCATCCTGCACAGTGAAAAAACCCTTTCCTCTTCTCATTATTTAATTGGCTGCTAAAAGCTCTTTCAGTACCTTCCTCCCTCAAAATATAATATGATTCTGGACTAAGCCTAGCTTTCCATTCATCTTTTGATAAATTCCACTCTTCTTTAGAAGGTAGTGAAGATGCTAATACTTGCATGGGTTTAAAGATTATTTTTAAGATTGACATAGTAGGAATTAGAATAAAAGTTCTTCTTGATAGAAATTGATTCATATATTTAAATCACAAAAAGTAAATGAATTTTATTAAATCTAATTCTATTAAAAATATTCATAAATTAAGTATTGCTCCAATGATGGATTGTACTGATAGGCATTTCCGAATGATAATGAGAAAAATAAGTTCTAAAGCTCTATTGTATACGGAAATGATTGTGGCCCAGAGTTTAGTTTTTACGAATAAAAAAGAAAATTTTCTAGATTTTAATGATGAAGAACACCCGATATCGATTCAGTTTGGAGGAGACGATCCTGAAATCCTTAAAGAGGCAGCCCAAATGGCACAGGATTGGGGTTATGACGAAATAAACTTTAATGTTGGTTGTCCTAGTCCAAGGGTCTGTTCTGGAAATTTTGGCGCTTCACTTATGAAAGAACCTGAAAAAGCAGCAAAATGTATAGAGTCCTTAAAAAATAATTGCAACTTACCGGTTACGATCAAACACAGAATCGGTGTAGATAATGATGATAGTTTCGTTAATTTGAATAATTTCGTAAGAATTATCGCAAATGCTGGTGCAGATAGATTTACAGTTCACGCAAGGAAAGCCATATTAAAAGGTCTAAATCCAAAACAAAATAGGACCATACCACCATTAAATTATGATGTAGTAAAAAAATTGAAAAAATTAAACCCAGAATTATTAATAGAAATCAATGGAGGTTTAACAAATATCGATGAATCACTAAAAGCCTTAAGTGATTTTGATGGGGTCATGATTGGACGGTCAATTTATAAACATCCCTTGAGATGGTCTGAAATTGATCAAAAGATTTATGGAATTAATACAAAACCCAAATCTGCTTCAAGTATTATATTCTCTTTAATTCCATACATAGAAGCGCATTTAAGTAATGGGGGAAAATCTTGGGATATTTGTAAACATCTCATAAATTTAGTTGAAGGAATACCAAAGGCAAAGATTTGGAGAAATCAAATTTCAAAAAAATCTATAGAAAAAGAATTAAATATTGAATATCTAACTAAATTAACAACAACGCTTGAAGAAATGGGTTACTAATTTGTCTCATTTGAAGCATTGGTCTCATTGGACACTCCTCTTTTTCTCCTGCTCCTACCATTTTCATATTCAGAGTTTTCAGAAGAATTTCCATAACTTCTGTCTTCCCAACCTTCTGCTCCAGAGGATTTATTAGTGAAAGAACTACTAGATCCAGAATTACCACCACTGTAACCGCCACCGTAGCCACCACCACTGTAACCGCCACCGTAGCCTCCACTGCTATTACCGCCACCGTAGCCTCCACTTCCTCCTCTACGAGATCCTCCAGAACTTCTTGGTTCAGCTTTATTAATTCTTAATGGCCTACCCATCAGTTCTGTGCCTTGCAACCCATCAATAGCTGTTGACTCAATCGCTTCATCTGCCATTTCGATAAATGCGAATCCTCTTTTCCTGCCAGTATCTCTCTCCAAGGGAAGAGAACAATTTAAAACCTCGCCAAAAGGCGCAAATAACTGTATAACATCTTCACGCTCTGCGCGGAACGGCAAATTGCCAACAAAAATACTCACTTTAAACTCAACAAAGGAAATTAAACTTAAAAAAACTACAATGCGTAGTCCAATAACGTTGCTCTTATATTCTACTTCAAAGGATACCCTTGTTGTAGAACAATAATTGAGATTAAAAAAACAATTTTTTTTGCCAATTATTTACCTCTTTTTCTACCTGGACAAAACCTGTACCACCCTCGCTATTTCTTGATCTAACTACATTAAGAGGTTTAAGATCCACAAAAACGTCCTGTTCAAATTCAGGATGAAATTTTTTAAATTCATCAATTTTGAGATTTTTAAATAACATTTTTCTCTCCAAGCAATATTTAACTAATTCACCAACAACTTGATAAGCGGTCCTAAAAGGAACATCTTTACTAACCAAGTAATCTGCCAAATCAGTAGCATTAGAGAAGTCATTTTCTACAGAATCAGATAAATTTTTGATATTAAATTCAATGCCCTCACTTATTAGAATAGTCATTGCTTTAATACAAGAAGATACAGTTTCTGCAGTATCAAATATTGGCTCTTTATCCTCTTGAAAATCCTTATTGTAAGAAAGTGGTACTCCTTTAACCATAGTTAATAATGCCTGAAGATGTCCATATACTCTTCCCGTCTTACCTCTTATCAACTCTGGAACGTCAGGATTTTTTTTCTGTGGCATTAAGCTACTTCCGGTGGCACATTTATCTGTTAATTTTGCAAAAGAAAATTCATCAGTTACCCATAAAATTATTTCCTCTGAGATTTTACTTAAATGAGACATTAACAACGCAGACGCTGAAACAAACTCTATACAAAAATCTCTATCACTAACTGCATCAATACTGTTTTTATAAATCTTTTCAAAACCCAATTCTGAAGCCGTAAAGTGCCTATCTATTTTTATTTTTGTTCCAGCTAATGCTGCAGCTCCTAAAGGAGAAATATTAACTCTTTGGCGTACTTCTTTCAACCTTTCACGGTCTCTTTGGAGCATTTCTATGTAAGCCAATAAATGATGAGCCAAAGATAATGGTTGAGCTCTTTGCATGTGAGTATATCCAGGAATTAAGGTATAAATATTTGATTTCGCAAGGCTTAGGAAAGATTTTTGCAAATCGGTTATTAAAACTTCGATATTGTCAATCTCTTTTCGTAGCCACAATCTTATATCAGTGCCAACTTGATCATTTCTACTTCTACCTGTATGCAATTTTTTTCCAGTTTCACCAATTAAACTTATCAGTTTTTCTTCAATACAATAGTGAATATCTTCAGAGGGTGGACTAGGAGAAAATTTACCTTCTAAGTACTCAACTCTTATTGACTCAAGACCATTAATAATTTGCAAAGCCTCAGAAGAGGATATAACTTGAGTTTTGCCAAGCATTTTCGCATGGGCAATCGAACAATCTAGATCTTCTAGAATAAGTTTTCTATCGAAAACAATTGAAGCATTAAACTTTTCAATAAAAGGGTCAAGCGCATTATCAAACCGTTTACTCCAAACTTTTGCCATATTAATTTTTAACTTTAAGTATCTCTAATAAAGCATTTTTTTATATAAGTGACAAAAAATATCTATTTCAATTGAAAAATAACCATCGATGCATCATCTTCTAGATGTCTATTTTGCCCTGTAAAATCATCTAACTTTTTAAATATTTTATTTAAAATTTCTTGGGATGAATAAGATTGCTTACATAATTTTGTAAGAGTTTTCATTAACCTTTCCTCATCAAATCTTTCCCCTAAAGAGTTAGAGGTATCAATTACTCCATCTGTATAATAAAGAACTAAATCATTTTCATTAAGCTTAATTTCACGACAATGATATTCAGCATCTTTTTGTAGTCCAAGTACAAATCCTTCTGCATCTAACTTTATAATTTTCTGATCTGAACTTTTCCAAAGCAGAGGAGGATTATGTGCTGCATTAGCGAATCTCAATTTTCTAGTTCTAGGGTCATAATCTGAGTAAAATAACGTCACAAATCTATGCGATTGATCTAAATCATTCATTGCTAGTTGATTCAAATCATACAAAATTCTATCTGGAGGTAAACCTGTAAGAACCTCAGCACGTAGCATTCCTCTTAACATAGTCATTAAAAGACCGGCTGGAATCCCTTTACCCATAACATCACCTATTACAAAGGCCCATCTTGCTTTTTCTTTTCTTTTTTCAGAGATATTCGTCTTTAAGCACATAAAATCATAGTAATCCCCACCGAGCTGGAGAGCTGGTCTACAATGAGCGGCCAGGTCTAAACCATGAATAATTGGACAATAATCTGGAAGTAATTGAGATTGAATTTCAGCGCCAGTGGAAATTTCTCTATCTACGTTTTCATGCTTTTTCTTTTCTTTTATTAAGTAAAAATTTTCTAATCCAACAGCTAGACAATTTTCAATAAAATTAAAA
>CACCCI010000029.1:0-10735 GCA_902544495.1 uncultured Prochlorococcus sp. | reverse complement strand
ATTAGATAAAAACGATACTTTTGATTTATTTGTATTGCTTTAAATTTTAATCTTAATATAATTTACTTTAAGAATTAATATCCATAGAAAATCCTATTTCAAAATTTATAATTCAATGGTTCCAATTTTTAAATGTTTAATATGTAGAAAGGATATAGAAAGATCAACAAAAACATTTTGGAGTAAAAAAGGTCACTTATTATGTTCTACATGCTTGGATAATATAGATAAAAAAAATAGAGGATATTAATTTAGAAAAAAAATTTTATTCATATTAGCTTTTAAGGAGTTAATAAGAAGAAACGTAGCCGAATAAAAGCAGTTTATTTATTACTATCATTTAACCTATTATGGCAAGACTTTAGTTAGTTCTTACGTTCACAAACCAATAATTTAGTGAGCAAGAAATAAATTATTAAATAATCTAAGGCAAAAAAATATCCAAAAGTTTTTTGAGATTTAAGTATAGACTTTAATCTCGAAAAAACTTGAGGAAAGTTTAGTTATGTGCCACACATGATGATTTACATCAAATATGTGATGCAATTTAATGAATTTGTAAATTCTGGGTTACTAGAATTTAAAACCAACCAGGAATGATTTGTCCAGTAGTTACATATGCGCCTACTGCTGCAACAAAACCTAACATTGCTGCCCATCCGTTAAAACGTTCTGCTTCAGGTGTCATAATTTTAAAAAGAAATGTATGTGAAATATTGTAACAGGGATTATGAAGCTTTGTAAAGTAATTTTTAGTTTTTTTGCGAGTTTTGATTGTTTAGTAAAAATTATGCATTATTTACACATTATTGTAACAAAAATGTATTTAATACTTCTATAGCCCAATAAGCATTGAAAGGAGGGATTTCAAATAATTCAAAACAATTTCATGGAAGTTTTAAATAAATTAAAAAGTATTTTCGGCAACTTGATGAGATTTAAAACTGCTTTTTATTTTGAATATCCTGAATAAGATCCTTGATTTATTTCGGGACGAAATTGCTTGAAATTAATCTAGAAATCGTTAATCAACCCAAAACCCACATTACTAGGTAAGAGATATTTGAAATTGGGGAGCTATTTTCTTTCACTTTTAATGAGATGAACTCAATTAAAAAATGTGGGTCGCCTGAGATTCGAACTCAGGACCAGCCGGTTAAAAGCCGGATGCTCTACCGCTGAGCTAGCGACCCATTTTGTAAAATTAAGTACATATGAAATTATCCCTTTTTAAGGTAAAAAAAACAACTTTTTATCTCAAGTTGAACAATAGGAAAACAATTCTTAACTTATGAAATAAAAAATTAAAATTTCTCTCTAAAGTTACAGTTAAAAGTTAAGATTATCTAATAGATTTATAGGATTCTTAAAATGCTTAGAACTATCGTAGTTTTTGCCCCCATTATCGCTGCTTTAGCTTGGGTTATATTTAATATACAAAAACCAGCAAGAGAGCAATTCAATAGGGACTTTTTGGGCAAGGATTAAACCAATTTGTTAGATAAAGAAGTAATAGTAATTGGAGCTGGTCTAGCAGGATCAGAAGCTGCTTGGCAAGTAGCAAATTTTGGAGTACCTGTTAAATTAGTTGAAATGAGACCCATCAAATCAACTCCAGCTCATCATACTGGTGAATTTGGAGAATTAGTTTGTAGTAATAGTTTTGGAGCTTTAAGTCCTGATAGAGCTGCGGGTTTATTGCAAAAAGAACTTAGAATTTTTAAATCATTGATAGTTCAAACAGCAGACAAATTTGCTGTACCTGCAGGGGGCGCTTTGGCTGTTGATAGATCTAAATTTAGTATTGCTTTAACTGATGCTTTATCAAATCATCCTTTAATTGAAATTATGAGGTTTGAACAATTAGATCTCCCAAGCAAAGAAAATATAACGATACTCGCAACTGGCCCATTAACTGCTGATGAGTTGTCTTATAAAATTCAAGCTTTTACAGGTATTGATGCGTGTCATTTTTTTGATGCCGCCAGTCCTATTATTTATGGAGATACTATTGATCAAGAAATTGTATTTAAAGCTAGTAGGTACGACAAAGGGGATCCGGCATATTTTAATTGCCCTATGGATAAAAATGATTACATTCAATTCAGAAATGAACTAATAGAAGGAGAACAAGCTAATTTAAAAGACTTTGAGAAAGAGTCAGCCAATTTCTTTGAAGCTTGCTTACCAATCGAAGAAATTGCTAGAAGAGGAGTTGATACAATGAGATATGGACCATTAAAGTCTATTGGGTTGTGGAATCCAAAATGGGGAGATTTATTTGATAGGGAAAATAGATTAAAAAAGCGACCTCATGCAGTTGTCCAATTAAGGAAAGAAGATTTAGAAGGGAAATTACTAAATATGGTAGGTTTTCAAACTAACCTCAAATGGTCTGAGCAAAAAAGAATATTTAGGATGATTCCCGGTTTAGAAAAGGCTGAGTTTGTACGATTTGGAGTAATGCATAGAAATACTTTTTTAGAATCACCAAAATTACTTTTACCTACATTGCAATTTATGAAAAGAGAAAATCTTTTTGCTGCAGGTCAAATAACTGGTACAGAAGGTTATGCAGCAGCAGCAGCAGGGGGCTTGCTTGCAGGAATAAATGCATCCTTATTAGCTAAGGGTAAAAAAACCGTAAGTTTTCCTGAGGAATCAATGATTGGTTCTTTAATAAATTTTATCAGTAACAAAAATCAAATATTGTCTAATCGTAAAAATAATAAATTCCAACCAATGCCCGCTTCTTTTGGTTTAGTCCCAGAACTTCCTAAAAAAATAAAAGATAAAAGATTAAGGTATAGAGCTTATCAAGAAAGATCTACAGAAGTCTTGAATGACTTTAAAAGTTCACTAGATGCTTGTTTCGAAAAGGAACACTTACTTAGCAAAATTTACTAAGATTAATTATCAAAGATCCAAAAAATGGAATTTAATAAGAAAAATTTCGATGCAATTATTATTGGCTCAGGAATTGGAGGATTAGTAACAGCATCACAACTAGCTTCTAAGGGGGCTCGAGTATTAGTTCTTGAGAAATATATTATTCCGGGAGGGAGTGGGGGTTCTTTTAAGAGGAAAGGCTATACCTTTGATGTTGGGGCTTCAATGATATTTGGTTTTGGAGATAAAGGTTATACTAATTTATTAACTCGCGCTTTAAAAGATGTAAATGAAAAATGCGAAACTATTCCTGATCCTGTGCAACTAGAATATCATCTACCGCATAATCTTAATATTTCTGTAGATAAAAATTATGAGCAATTTATAGATAAATTATCAGATAGTTTCCCCAAGGAAAAAAAAGGTATAAAGAAATTTTACGATACTTGTGCAAGTGTATTTAAATGTTTAGATTCAATGCCTCTTTTATCAATAGAGGATCCAAGTTATCTTTTTAAAGTTTTCTTAAAATCTCCATTATCATGTTTAGGTTTAGCTAGATGGTTACCAGTAAATGCAGGAGATGTAGCGAGAAAATTCATAAATGATCCTGAACTTTTAAAATTTATCGATATCGAATGTTTTTGTTGGTCTGTTATGCCAGCTCTCAAAACCCCCATGATTAATGCGGGAATGGTTTTTACAGATAGGCATGCTGGGGGAATAAATTATCCAAAAGGAGGAGTGGGAACCATAGCAGAGAAGTTAGTAAATGGCATACAAAAATTAGGAGGCAAAATAAGATACAAATCTAATGTAACTGAAATTCTTTTAAAGGATAAGAAAGCTGTAGGAGTAAAGCTTTCAAATGGGGAAGAATTATATGCAAATATTATTGTATCCAACTCCACTAGATGGGATACATTTGGTTTAAAAGATAATACTAAAGGCTTAATTTCGAGTAAAAACGTCCCAAGAAGTGAATATAAGTGGTCAGAAACTTATAAACCCTCACCATCCTTTGTTTCGATTCACCTTGGAGTAGAAAAAAATATAATATCTGATAATTTTAATTGCCATCATATAATTGTTGAAAATTGGGATGAATTAGAAAGTGAAAAGGGTGTGATTTTTATTTCTATACCCACTTTGCTTGACTCATCCTTGGCTCCAAATGGTAAACATATCGTACATGCATTTACTCCTTCATCAATGAGTGAATGGGAAGGCCTATCAAGGAAAGAATATTTGCAAAAGAAAGAAAAATATTTTTTATTTCTTGTAAAAAAAATATCAACTATTCTTCCTAATCTTGAACAAAATATTGATCACAAAGAAATTGGTACACCCAAAACTCACAAAAAGTTTCTTGGAAGATATGAAGGTAGTTATGGGCCAATTCCCAGTAAAAAGTTGCTTGGACTTCTCCCAATGCCTTTCAACACTACAAAAATTCAAAATCTTTATTGTGTGGGTGATTCATGCTTTCCTGGCCAAGGCCTAAATGCAGTTGCTTTTAGTGGATATGCATGTGCTCACAAAATAGGTGCAAAATTAAACATAAATAGTTTTAAATTGCCCGACTAAAGGATCCTTCTGAAATGATAGAAAAGTTTAAAACTCTTTTTTTTGTAAAAAGTTCGTTAATTTCTCTTTATTTAGCGCTTACGATTCCTTTACCGTTTGTTTCAATTGAAAAATTAAAAATACCCTCTATTATAGTTTTTGCATTAGGGCTTTATTTGATTATCAATATCACAAGTGATTATGTAGAAACTTGTAGTAATAAAATTGCATATAAAAGTAGCTTTATTTCTAAATTCTTAGGAAAAAAAAATTGGGAGATTTCTTGGAAAGATATTAAATTAATCAAATCGCTTCCAACCAGTCAGGGTAGTAAAGTTTATTACTTTAATACTTTTCAAGGTGATAATTTTCTAGTCCCACAGAGAGTTGAAAACTTTGAAAAATTCTTATTAATTGTCTCCAACAATACTGGGATTGATGTAAATGAAATATCCTACATATCGCCACTGTGGACATATAAACTACTAACTCTACTTTCCATTTTAATGATTATTGGTGAACTCTTTGCTTTTCTAAATTAAATATTATCAATACTGAATCGATAACCTTGTTGTCTAACAGTAGTTATTCCGCCACCTTCTCCCAATCCAGCCTGTTCTAATTTTCTCCTCAAAGTTAATACCTGGGTATCAACAGACCTAGGGCCACCACTAAAGGGCGGCCAAGCCATTCTTAAGAGCTCTTGACGACTTCTTACCATTCCAGGTGGCATTAAAAGGGCACAAAGCAGTGCAAACTCTCTAGGGCTTAATTCTACGGGCTTCTCGCTTAAAGTAACTTGTCTTAAAAGAAGATGAACTTCTAAAGGTCCAACCTCAACTTTTTCTTGTAATCCTATCCTTCCCCTTTTTAATAGGGTTCTGCATCGTGCTGCAAGCTCTTCGAGTCCAAAAGGTTTTCTGAGAACATCATCTGCCCCCTCATCTAATAAATTTACTAATGCTTCAACACCTGATCTTGCTGTTAAAACTATGACTGAAGACCCAAGGTGTTGGGATAGTCTCATTGCAGTATTCTGCTCGAGGATTTCTGCACTAACTAATAAGTCAGGTGATTGTTCTCTGCATAAGTCAATAGCTTCAGCAGCTGTACCTACTGCTGCCGCTAAATGGCCATCTTGGCGAAGCCTTTGCACAAGGACTGTTCTAAGTGTGGGATGAGGTTCAACAACTAGAACTCTTGAGGGAGTTTGAGAGCTCGTAGGCATTTGTGAACTGCCAGGAGTTGAAGCTAAGATTTGCTCAGTTGATTGCATTCTTAATTACTGTTGGGCCAGGCAATTTTTGATCTTCTTTAATAAGGTATAACAAATGCAAAATAAAAATCAGAATTTATCGAATTATGACATCATTTGAAAACCCCAAAGCAATTCGTCACTTTCAATCAATTTGCGATAGTTGCCAGGACTTAGTTACTCGTTTTCATAACCCTTCTGATCTTAAATTATATAGTGATGGTTATCTCCAAGCATTAAGGAATTGCAATAGTTTAGAGCAAAAAGATCAAGAGAAATTAGAAAGATTAATTGAAAGATGGATTTTAGATCCATCAAGTTTTATTGATCCAGATGGAGATGGAAATAAGGGTTTTTTTGATAAAAAAAGGATTTAAAATATTAATTTTTATTAATCAATAAAGTATTTATACTCACTAATTGTTTTAAGACGCTAATTCAATTTCTATTTTTTCTTTAAGAGATCCAGAGTTGTACATTTCAATAAGAATGTCTGATCCACCAAGAAATTCTCCTTTTAAATAAACTTGTGGAATTGTTGGCCAATCTGAATATTCTTTGATACCTTCTCTTATAGCAAAATCACTTAAAACATCAAAAGTACCAAATTCTACCCCTAAGGAATTTAGTATTTGAACTACATTGTTGGAAAAACCGCATTGAGGCATTAATTTTGTCCCTTTCATGAAAACCATCACTGGATTAGAATCAATCAGTTTTTGTATTTTATCTTTTGTTAGGTTGTCCATAATTCAATTTGGAGTTTCTGTTTTTAATGCCAGTGCATGGATAGCCTCTGAAGCTAATTCTTCCTTCAAAGCAGAATATACTAGCTGGTGTTGTTTAACTAATGATAATCCATTGAATTCAGATGCAACTACAGTTACTTGCAAATGATCATTACCTTTGAGGTTTTCAACAAAAACTTTGGAACTTGGGATTTTTTTTGTGATTAAATTAATAACGTCTGTTTTCGTGATCATAATAAATTTTAATTAACCTTTGTATTTTGTCTCGACAAATCCTAGTTGGATCAATCTTCCATAAGCTTCTTTACCCTCCGGGCTATTAGGTGACATTATTCTAATTGTTTCAACAAGTAAGGGTACTGCAACTTCAGGCTTTTCAGTTTTTATATACATAGAGGCTAATCTCTCATTTGATTCTGCCAAAATTTGTAATGATTGCTTACCTTTCCTTTGCATTTCTTTTGGTATTCTCGCATCAATTCCTTTGAAGGATGAATTTAGATCTGAATAAAAAGATGCAAGTTGCTTTGCTAGTTTTCTCGCGTCTAAGTAAGAATTTTTAGCTTTATCGAAATCCCCGTTTTTTATATATTTATCACCTTCTTTTATAAAATATTCTACGTTTGAAATGGAAAGAATTTTACTCTCATTTGAAAGTACTCTGAAGTCTTCTGGAGTCTTTATTTCTGCATGAACCTCATTTTTGTAAGTAACATTTCCAAAAAATATAAATAAAATTGGAAGTAATTTTAAGAATTTCATTTTATTTTTCAATCATTAAAATTCATAGTAACTTATTGCAGATTCATCTACCTACATTTTTTAATGCTTTTTCTTCCTCTTGAATCATTTTTTCATTAAGAAATTTATTAAAGTCCTTGATCGTAAAGTTTAAGTAATCATTAATTGGGATTGGCTTTCCAAAAGATAAACAAAATTCGCCCCTAAAGTTCGGAGGTATTTTGCTGTAAGCAATTCCAATTGGAATAATAGTAATAGAGCTTGTTTTTTTTGTAGCTAATCTAGCTAATCTATATAGCCCTTCTTTGAGAACTAATTTTTTCCCATATCTATTAATTTTTCCTTCGGGGAAAACAACTAGTTGTTCGCCTTTTTCTATAAGATCAATCGCATATCTTAACGCTGAAAGAGATGGCGATAATTGATTTATCGAAAAACATCCAAGTCTTTTTAAAAACCAACCTTGTATTCCGCTCATTTCGGATTTGGTAACCATAAATCTACAATCCTTTTTTGTTACCCTTCTACCCATTGCCATTGTGATTATTAAGCCATCCCATCTTGATCTGTGGGTTGGAGCCAAAATGATAGAGGAATTAATGGGAATCGAAAAACCATTTTTTAATATTTTCTTTTTTCTAAAAAAGAATTTCAAAACAACGTCCTGGGTAACGAACATTGCAATAAATCCCAATAGAGGGTTGATTTTATGCCAAATATTTAAGGAATTCTTCTTCAATTTATATTTACTATATATCAATAATTTAAGTGTTTGACTTTTTTTATTAGCTATTATTGGGCGGTTACTAGATTGTCTAGAAACTAAGATTTTTAAAATTATGGCTACTTTAGGAGTAAACATTGATCATATTGCAAATGTAAGGCAAGCAAGGAAAACAGTCGAGCCTGACCCTGTGCAATTTGCTTTTTTAGCTGAATTAGGAGGGGCAGACTCTATAACAGTGCATCTAAGAGAAGATAGAAGACATATACAAGATAGAGACGTATTTCTTCTGAAAGAGACTATTAAAACAAAACTCAATTTAGAGATGGCTGCTACAGAAGAAATGTTAGAAATTGCCAAAAAAACTCTTCCCGATTACGTTACGCTTGTACCCGAGAAAAGAGAGGAAGTTACTACAGAAGGCGGGTTGGATTTAAAAAGTAATTTGCAATACTTTAAGAATTTTGTTGGGAATTTAAAGGATTCAAATATAGAAGTAAGTGCATTTATTGATCCCCTTGGTGAACAGATAAACTACTCCAAGGAAATAGGATTTGATTGTATAGAATTACATACTGGAAAATATGCTGAATTATCAGGATCTGGGCAAAATAATGAGCTTCAAAGAATTATAGAGTCTACACATTTAGCAAATGACCTTGGATTAGTTGTCAATGCTGGTCATGGCCTTAACTATAATAATGTTAAAAAAATTGCATCAATTAACAATATGAACGAGTTGAACATAGGTCATAGTATTGTTGCAAGGGCTTTAGCGATAGGATTAGAAAAGTCTGTACGTGAAATGAAGTCCCTTATCACATCTAATTAAATTTCAAAATGACAACATACTTTTTCGTTGCGGCAAGTGAAAAGTTTTTAACAGTTGAGGAACCACTTGATGAAATTTTAAAAGAGAGAATGAGAAACTATAAAGAAAATAATAAAGAAATAGATTTTTGGCTCTTAAAAAATCCATCATTTTTACAAACCACCCAATTTGCTGATCTAAAAGCAAAAATTCCATCTACCCCAGCAGTTGTTTTATCGACTGATAAAAAATTTATAACTTTCTTAAAGCTTCGTTTAGAGTTTGTTGCTGTGGGGGAATTCGAATGTCCTAATGCAGAAATAATTGATCCATTTAAAGTTGAGTAATATAACCATCTAGTAAATTGCTCAATCTTTATAAGTCAAATAAAATTGAAGTAATTAGTGAGCTGTTAGCAGAGGAATTAAAAATATGTCCTCCGCCTATAAATGAGAAATTAGAAATAGTAGTCCCCAATTACTTTTTGGGAAATTGGTTACGTGAACAAATAACTATAAAAAACAAAATAAGTGCTCTTTATGAATTAAAGACAATATCAACGTATACCGAATCTTTATTGACAAATTTTTTCCCTGCAATTGATATGAGCGCATGGAATTTTGATTCAATTAAATGGGGCATTATTGATTCTTTGGAAGAATTAAATAGCTTTAAAGAATCATTTCCGCTTAGAAATTGGATTAATAAATATTTGGATAATAAAAAGACAATTGATGGAGACATATATAATCTGACAAAAAAGATCACGAATAATTTTATTGATTATCTGATTTTTAGACCTGAAATGATAGCTCAATGGAATAGATATGAAATTAATTCATCTAATCTATTTAAGAATTTAAACTCAGATCAATTTTGGCAGCCTATTTTATATAAATTAATAGAGGAAAAGATATCTGAAAAGCCTTCATGTTTATACATGATTGAAGTAATAAAGAATTTAAGAAAAATTAAAAATGTTCAATTTCAAGTACCAAATCAAATTTATATTTTTTCAGATAATAACCTATCTAAACTACATATTAATTTTTATTCAGAACTTTCAAAATTTATTAAGGTAAATTTATATTTATTATCTCCTGGAGAAGATTTATGGAATAGAATAAATTGTCTTGAAGGTGAGTTGGAATTTGATGATAATGAAACTAAATTGAATTTAAATAATACAAATATAGAGAAAATTTTTGGTAAATTTGGAGCAAACTTTCAGAAATTAATTGATGAAAATATTTATACAGAAGGTATAAATTTAAAAAATAATCTTATTTATATCGATCCAACAACTAATTTTCAAAATAAGAAAGATATTCCTCTTCTTAATCAAATACAAAAAAGACTAATTGATAATAATAGCGTTGATTTTATAGTAAGTGAAAGGGATGATTCAATATTACTTTGTGAGCATTTTAATCATAAAAGTCAATTTGAATATTTAAGAAATAAAATTATAGAAATAATAAATTCTTCCGAGAATATTAAATATAGCGATATTGCTGTTTTATCTCCACAAACTAATTTAATTAAACCTTATCTAAGGTACATCTTTAATAATGAGTTAATTAACGGTGAAAAGATACCTTATTTTTTTATTGATGAGGATAATAATGACTATTCAGGCATTTATGAATTTCTAATTGACATCACTGAAATAGCAAGTGAAAAAATTACTCTTGAAAAAATAGATTATATTCTTTCAAAAAAAGTAACTCAGAACATTTTTGATTTTAATATTACTGAGAAGGATGAAATTATTTTCTTACTTACCCAAGCGGGGTTTCATTGGGGATTAGATGATAAAGAAAGATTAGGTGAAGAGAAAAATACTCTAGATTGGTGCATAAATAGAATTACTTTGGGCTTAATTTATGACAAAGAAGTAAATTTAAGTACTTTTAATTTAAAACCATTTAGCTATAAAAATATAAGTTTGGATTTGAATAAATGGGTTAAAATATTAATTCATTTAAAAAATTATATTA
>CACCCI010000028.1:0-11034 GCA_902544495.1 uncultured Prochlorococcus sp. | reverse complement strand
TAGAACTAACTTTTGCAGTAAATCATCTTGCACATTTTTACTTGGTAAATGTACTGAAAGAGTTTATTAATGATAAAGAAGAATCTAGAATTATTATTACATCATCAGATGTTCACGACCCCAAAAGTTCAGGTGGCAATATAGGAAAGAAAGCCGCACTTAATAACCTACTTGACTTCAGGAAAAAAGTAACTGGGCAATTTTTTAATTTTAATGCTGATGAAGCTTATAAAAATAGTAAGTTATGCAATATTTTGTTTGCTAAAGAACTTGAAAAAAAATTAAAATTGTCCTCCAGCAAAATTTCAGTAATAACTTGGGCCCCCGGTCTCGTAATACCAAATGATGATTCGGGTTTTTTTAGATATAGTAAACGTTTTAATATCTTTGGATATTTAATTTTTTCTAAAGCTGCAAAAAATATTTTAGGAATTTCTGAAAGTATAGAAAATGCTGGAAAGATTCTTTCTGAGATTGTCCTTGATGCAAATTTAAATAATGTTGGTTTCATATATTTAAGTAATAAACTTATATCTAGAAAAAAACATAAATTAGTTGAAAGTAATGTTAGTGATGAAGCAAATAGCGATGAGTTGGCTTCAAAACTTTGGATTTTAAGTGAAGATATTTGTAGATCATTTGGATTTGTTACTCTCAATATTTAAGGTTTGTGTTGGGAATGCAAACTCTATATTATTGAGTGCAAATTCCTCAATAATTTTTAAATTTATAGATTGTTGAGCTTCCATTGCCGCAAGATAATTATTAGTCGGTATGTAATAAACAAGTTCGAAATTAAGACTGAAGTCACCAAAATCTGTGAAATGACACCTATCAAAAGAAGCATCTTTTGTCTCTTCAACTATTTTTTTTATTATTATTGGAATCAATTTCATAAGTTTTGGAGAGGTTTCATAAACAACTCCTAATTTATGCACTAACCTTCTTTTTTCCATTTGTGCGTAATTTGAAATTATTCCATTTGTAAGGGCGCTGTTACTCATTACTATTACTTCTCCATTGATACTTCTTATTCTTGAGGATCTTACTCCGACCCTCTCAACCATTCCAAGGACGCCATCAGATTTTATAAACTCACCTTTTTGAAAAGGTTTATCAAGCAAAATTGTTATGTATTCAAAAAACTCCTGAACTGGATCTTTCAAAGCTAATCCTGCTCCAATACCCCCTGCACTGAGTAGAGCCCAAATAGCGGTCATTTGAACACCAATATTTTGTAAGAAAAAGATTGAACCAATAGTCCATGTTAAAGCTTTTATTAAAGGAGTAAGTGAGGATATCATTGAACTGATTGAGGAATCATTAATTTTCGATGTCGATTCCGTTAAAGATCTTATTAAAACTTTGTTGAGAGCTTTTATAATTATTATTAATATAAATAATTTCAAAATATTTAATAATACAGAGATAAAAGTTATTTCATTAGCAAAAAAATAGTCAATTGAAAAATAAAATGAGAGGAGAAAACCTATTGGTTTAATAATTCCAGAGATCACCTCAAAAATAAAATCATCAAAATTTGTTTTTGTACGTTGGGAGATCTTTTTGAAGAATATTTTTGAAAGTTTAGAAATTATTATCGACAATAAAATTCCAATAAAAAAAATAGATATTGCCAGAAGGAAGTTTTCAGTAATTAATTTCATATTCAAAAAGAACTTAAAAATTTTATCTTTAACAAAATTTTAAATTATCTCTAGATAACAAACCAGTCGTGATTTTTCTTTATCTAATTATTATATTTCTAATTTCTTTAAATTCTTTTCTATCCGCAGTTTTGCATAATTCAAAAATTATTGATTCAGTGGTAGTTAAGATCGCCCCCTTTTGAATCATTCTCTGCAATGCTATTTCATGATCTAACCTATTTCGACTGCTCATAGCATCTGATACGAGAATAACTTCAAATCCTTTTTGTAAAAAATCTAAGGCTGTTTGTTGAATACAAATATGCGTTTCGATACCACAAACTATCAAATTTGTAATTTTCTTATTTTTAAGTTCTTCCAAAAATTCTTGTATGTTAGCTAAGCTAAATTCCATTTTCTCAATTTTTTTAAATCCATTTTTGGGTAATAATTCAGGTATCGTCGCACCCAATTTGAATGGGTTCTGTTCAGATAAAAAAATGTTTTCTTCTAAAATTTGGTAGGCATCTATTAGCTTTTTGATGTTTTTGGTTATTGAATCCTTTTTAAATATTGCTCTTATAATTTTTTCCTGAACATCTATGATTAGTAAAGCATTTACTTTTGGTGATAGTTTGTCATAAGATTTTTTATGCCCCATCATTATTATGTATTTAAAGATATGTTCAACATATATTTTAGACAACTTTAGTAAACTTTCTAAATCAAAAAGTTGTTTTACTCTCATCTAGAGTTATTATTGAGAATAGCCATGGGTTAATTGTTGTCATTATCCTCTCAATACAATGTCATAACATCTCCTCTTGGAGACGGTTTACATAAAGATGGGAAAAGGTTAACCCCTCAAAGGCTTAAGGTTCTTAATTTATTTGAAAACATTGGTTCTGGAAAGCATCTAAGTGCTGAAGAGGTACATGAAAAGTTAGCTAAATCAAGCTCCAAAGTTTCACTTGCAACAATTTACAGAACTTTAAGACTTTTAGTACAAATGGGTTTGCTTCATGAATTAGAACTCAGTGAGGGCGGACACAGATATGAGTTGCTTAGTAATGAAACTCCTGATCATCATCATTTAATTTGTATTAGGTGTGGTAGAACAGAAGAATTCGAAAATGAAGAAGTTTTAAAAGCAGGCAAAGTTGCAGCAAAAATTAATGGGTTTAAACTAATTGAATCCTCTTTAAACGTAAGAGCTATATGTCCTAATTGCATTTAGCAAATTTTAACTCAAAGTCCCTCCGCAACTTGATCCTGCACCTGCAGTACAGGCAAAACAATGTTCTTTTACAGCTACTCTGTAGTCAAAAGTTAATGATTCATCCAATAGATCAAAAAGTGTCTTTGGTCCTTTATTCTCTCGGAAATTTATCTGTTGATTAAAGTCACAATCATAAATTTCTCCAAGCCAAT
The DNA here is from genome assembly GCA_902544495.1 of uncultured Prochlorococcus sp. Lineage (GTDB taxonomy): Bacteria > Cyanobacteriota > Cyanobacteriia > PCC-6307 > Cyanobiaceae > Prochlorococcus_A. The sequence goes on along the minus strand of CACCCI010000028.1, from coordinate 7,954 downwards.
TTACACTAATAGTTTTTTTGCACATAAGATTTTCTAAATTATTTTTATTAAAATTTTCTTTTAGTAATTTGTAATAAATGTTTAGTTTCCCTTCTCTTCTTAGAGATTCTTCATATCTATTTATTGGCATATTAGTAATTGTGTATAGATTATTAAAAACAATATTATATTTTTCGAAAAGTATTTTTTTATAATCTTTTTCCAATCTTTTCTGAGAAGGTGGAAGAATTGGGCTTACAGGATTGTAAACAAGATTTAATTGTAATCCATTTTCTTCCTTTCCATATCCGAGATCATTAAGAATTTTTATAGCATTAATACTTTTTTCAAAAACCCCAAGACCCCTTTGAAAATCAACATTATATTTTTCATAACATGGTAGCGAAGCAGTAACTATTACTTTGTTCTTTGCAAGAAATTGAGGAAGATCTTCATAACCTTCTTCAAAGAAAATTGTTAAATTGCATCTATCAATAATATCAACTTGTTTTGTGCTCAAACTAGATATTAAGTTTTTAAATTCTGGGTGAAGTTCTGGCGCTCCACCTGTTATATCTAAAGTCTTGATTTTGTACTTATCAATTATTTTTGGAATGAGAGATATTATTTCATTGGACATCTTTTCGGTCCTTAGAGGACTTGAATTGACATGACAATGCTTACAAGCCTGATTGCATTTATAACCTATATTGATTTGCAATGTTTCTATAGGTTCTTTGTATATTGTGGGGAATTTTTCTTTCATGAATCTATTAACTATAAATTGTCATTTGAAAATTCAAAAGTCAACTATTTTTTTTAAAGTTTGATCTCTTATTAGCAAGTTCAATAAACCAACTTATATATTCTTTGGGACCATTTTGAAAAACCAAGTCAAACTTTAAGTTGTCATAAAGATCACTAATCCCTTTTAAACCAGTTTTTTTTGTAGAAGGTCTTTCAACTTCACCAGAACTACTATCTACAAAAATTATTTTATTATTAATACCAAATTCATTACCTAATATTTGTATAAATTCTAAAAAAGATCTGTCACTTCCTCCTCTCAAATAACTCTTTTCACCATGATTTTTTTTTGATGTTATGGTGTCACCAACTCCCACGATCAAAGGCATATCTTCTACTTGAATAGTACTTTTGCATAAATCAATTTTTCCCGAAATAGAATTTGGAGAGTTTCTAAAATTAAAATTACTTCCAAAAGGAGCCATACCAGTTTTATCCTCAATAAATTTATTTAAGAGAAATAAGACTCCAGAATCTTTAACTGCTCCTTTAATAAGTAATTGTATGTCTGTTGATCCAATATCACCTTTAGAAGAAAGTTTAATTCTCTCTTTACCATTCTTATTTCCTAAATTTGGTGAAATATGGAGGAAAAATGAGTTTTTAAGGCCTTCGGATTCAGCTTTAAAAATGATTTCATTCATCATTTTTTCAAAATTAATTTGAATAAGCTTTCTTTTATCAGAATCATTGTTAACTAAATCAAATAGACTATTGAAATTAATCGTTGGCGAGAAGCGTGTTTCGCATATTGATTTTACTGCGTGAAAATTAATATCTTCTTGGCTAAGTTCAGGAAAAATATTCTTAACTATAAAATTAAACTTAGGCCTTATTAGACTAGGTACTTTGGATAAAAAATTTAGTTCTTTTTCTGAGACTCCTTCAAAACTTATTTCACCATTGTTGTCTTGATACTCTACCCCACAGGCTGCTAAACCTCTTAAATATAGTTCTTTATTTTTTGGCTCAGTAGTGCTTCTTAAACTCCTTTCTATTATTCTGTTAACTCCTCTTGGACCTTCATGTTCTCCGCAAGTTAATACAAAGAATTCCTCTGCAAATTCTTTTACTGCATAGATATATTTTGATTCTAATTCTCTAGTCATTGGATCTTTAACTAAAGGGATACAAACTCCGTCAATGTCTTGAATAATTAAGATATTTTTAGAGGTAATTAATTGTTTTTGTGCCTTTAAATTACTTGCCATATATTCCATATTTATAAATGTTTCTCTTTTAATTAAATTTCTATATCCCAGTGAAATTATAAATAAAAAAATTCAATATTTACAATAAATAATTTGCTATGGTCAAGAATTGCTTTAATGTAGAAAAATGTTGGTATGGGTTAGAAATTAATCAATTATCAAGAATTTCCAAAAATGAAAAATAATTTTATAGAAAATATAAATGATGAAAAATATTTTTATTCCTTGATTGAAGATTTAAAAAATAGCAAAGTTGGATTCTACAGTGTGGGTTTATATCCTGCATCGTTAGCATATAACTGTGCTATGCATGGAAAATCAAATAATATTCTCTTAGCTCCTAGGGGAGATAGAGATTTGTTAGGCGCTTTCTCAAATGATGTTCTTTCTGATATGGATAATGAGATTATTGAAAAGATTAAGAGAATGGGACATTATTCTTCAGAGGGAATAAGAAACTCTTTTGATCTAAAAGATCTTCTCTTAGAATGTGAAATTGTTATTCTTGCTTCAAACAGTAATCACATACAAGATGATGTTAAAAATGCTCTAAAACTTAGAAAAACTTTAAAAAGAGAAAATGTGGTACTTGGCTGTCTCGTTGGTTCTTTTTGCATTGATAATAAAAACAAAACCCCCTTTATTCTCTGTAATAAATATCCAAACTTAGCTTTTTTTACAGGATTTCATCGTCACGGAGCTTTACGAAATCCTAATGATAGTTTTACTGCCAATTTCTGCCATCCTGATGCCCTAACTGCTTTAATAGGAGCTCGAATTTTGAATCAATTGTCACCGAAAATCCAAGTTTCTCCTGGAGTTCATAATATTGAATGCCAATACATAAAATCAATAAAAAATATATCATCTATATTTGCAGGTTTTGTAAATAACTTTCATTCCGATAAGCCAGGAATGTTACCTACCATTAATACGATTTTGTTAACACAATGTTTGGATCAGGCCGCATCATTATCATTACAAGTTAGAAAAGAAAATAAATTAGATAATAAATATCTTTCATTAAAGGAACTTGGTTATGGTGAAGAAATAATTAGTGCCAAGGAAAAAATTAATGATAAATTTTTCGAAAAAGGAGATTATACTTTTTCTCAATTAAATGCTGTTAAGGCTGATGTTTTAGGGAGTATGACTCTGCCAACTGAAGGAAAACCAACAAGGAATTTCCAGGCAGGACAAGTTTTATCAGATATGCTTTTACAACTCAATAGATGTCCAAAAGATGTCTCAGAATTTGTAAATTGGTGTAATAAATACTCTCTCAGTCAAGGAGGTTTAGAAGGTCTAAAATCCTTAAAGTTTTGGCCAGACATTTATAAAGAATTCAAAATCAAAAATAATAATTGTTCAATGATTAATCTGATTTATTTATGCTTTAATGCTAATTCAGAAGAAAAAAAAGAAATTTATAAGGTTTTAATTAGTTCAGAAGAGATTACTAATTTTTGCCAAGAATCTGTTAAATCTGAATTATCTTTAGAACTAAATGAAAAATTAAAAGGAGATTATCTTTTTAGTGATATTGAAAACCTTTATAATAAGTTGTTTCTTAAAAAAGAGGATAATGGTATTAAAAAAAATGAATATGGTAATCAAATTTCTAAAAAATATCCAAGCTATATCAATGTATTGAAAATCATAAATAATTATTTTAATAATTGATTATTTATTTAATTTACTTAAAAGCATAGTTTTTCATTTATTTACTAATCTTGATTGCGGGGTTAGAATTATTATGGTTTTAAAAGGTTTTTTTGAAAAAGGAATTATCACATCGTTCGCATGAACTGAAAGCTCTTGGTTGGAATCAAGAAGACTTGACAAGATACGAAGATTTATGGGATTACAGTCAAAGATGGGGATTAATAAATTTAGAAAGAGAAGACAGACAGTTTTTAAAGAAAGCTGAAAAGTTACTCCCAAAGATCCAAAATAAAAAGATATCAGTTAAAAAAACTATTGAAGAAAAATCATATTATTTATGGTTAAATTTTTATCTCGATGAAATTAATATTTTTAGTAACTCTAATCTTCCAAAAAATAAATATGGTGTTTGGACTTTATTAATTGAAGAGGAAATAAAACTTCTTAAGGAATTGCAACCAGTAATGGGTCTTCCGGATACTTTAAAAGCCAAGAATCTATTCGAAAATAGAAAAGAGCTCATTAATAAAGCTTTTAGCGAATTTGATGCTGAAAATAACGATAAGTGTTTAAATTTTGATGAGGTTCTAAAAAACTCTGAAAAAGATGTCAGTAGGAATTGGAAATCAATAACTGAAAAAGATCCTGAGTCAAATAACACTTTTCCAGTAATTGATTCTTTAAATATTGAGAAACTCAGGTCTACGATAAGAGAGAATTTAAGTTTATATATGAATGACAATTACCCTTCTTTAAAAAAGGATTTATAAATATTAATCTTTTTTTTGTTTTTTTTTTGGACTTTTTTAAGTTAAATAGATAATAGGATTATTTAAAAATTTTGAGCAACCAAAAGTTCGAGACTCTTCAGTTACATGCAGGCCAAGTACCTGATCCAACAACAAATTCTAGAGCAGTACCCATTTATCAAACTAGTTCCTATGTTTTTGATAATGCCGAGCATGGAGCAAATCTTTTTGGATTAAAAGAATTTGGAAATATTTATACTCGACTTATGAACCCCACCACAGATGTCTTCGAAAAAAGAATGGCAGCTTTGGAGGGAGGTATGGCAGCACTCGCAACATCCTCAGGACAAGCTGCTCAATTCTTGGCAATCGTAAACTGCATGACAGCAGGAGATAATTTTGTCTCTACATCTTTTCTTTATGGTGGGACCTACAATCAATTTAAAGTACAATTTCCAAGATTAGGTATAGAAGTTAAATTTGCTGAAGGTGATAGTATCGATAGTTTTAGAAATAAAATTGACGATAAAACCAAAGCAATATATGTCGAATCAATGGGAAATCCTCGTTTCAATATCCCAGACTTTGAGGGACTTTCTGCTTTGGCGAAGGAAAATGGAATTCCTTTAATAGTGGACAATACCCTAGGCGCTGGGGGTGCTTTAATAAGACCAATTGATTTTGGAGCCGATGTTGTTGTAGAAAGTGCAACAAAATGGATCGGTGGACATGGAACAAGTATCGGAGGAGTTATTGTAGATGCCGGAACTTTTGACTGGGGAAATGGTAAATTTCCACTAATGAGTGAGCCAAGCGCTGCTTATCACGGGCTCGTTCATTGGGATGCTTTTGGTTTCGGTAGTGATATCTGTAAATCTTTGGGAGTACCTGATAATAGAAATATAGCCTTTGCGTTAAGAGCAAGACTTGAATGCCTGCGAGACTGGGGATCAGCTCAAAGTCCTTTTAATGCTTTCTTGTTACTGCAGGGTTTGGAAACTCTAAGTTTAAGAATTGAAAGACAAACTTCTAATGCTCTTGAGTTAGCAAAATGGTTGGATTCTAATTCTAATGTAAGTAGTGTTAATTACCCTGGCCTAGAAGCTGATCCATATTACTCAAGTGCCCAAAAATATACTACTGGAAGGGGAATGGGTTGCATGCTTATGTTCTCTCTTAATGGGGGTTATGAAAATGCAGTAAAATTTATTGATTCCTTAAAATTAGCGAGCCATCTTGCCAACGTGGGTGATTCAAAAACTTTAGTAATTCATCCGGCTTCAACAACTCATCAACAATTATCTGAAGAAGAACAATTATCTGCAGGTGTTACTCCTACGATGGTAAGAGTTTCAGTAGGAATTGAGCATATTGATGATATAAAAGCTGATTTCGAACAAGCACTTTCACAAATCACATAGGAAAGGAGATTTATTGGCTTTAATAATTCCTAGTAACTATCACAAGATTAGTGATGTTGAGAAAAATCATATATCTTGGATCGAACCAGAATTGGCAAAAAGACAGGATATACGTCCTCTTAGGATTGGTATTTTAAATATCATGCCTCTTGGCAAGCAGTATGAATTTAACTTACTACATCCACTTGGTTTATCTCCTCTTCAAATTGAGCCAGTTTGGATAAAGCTTCAAACTCACTCTTATAAAACATGGGATCTTAATCATCTAAATAATCTATACATAACTTGGGAAGAAGCAAATAATCCAGAACCATTAGATGGAATCATTATTACTGGAGCACCTATTGAGCACCTTGCCTTTGAGGAGGTTAAGTACTGGGATGAATTTGTGAAAATTGTAAATGAAGCCAGAAATTCTTGTGCGAGTACTCTTGGATTATGTTGGGCGGGCTTTGCGCTGGCTTATTTGGCAGGGGTTGATAAGCAAGTTTTTGATAGGAAATTATTTGGGGTATTCCCTTTAAAAAGTCTTGTTCCTGGACACCCTTTGATGGGTACACAAGATGATGAATTTATATGTCCTCAAAGTAGATTTGCGGGATTACCAGATTTTGAAATGGAGAAGGCCCAAAAAGAAGGGAAATTGAACTTATTGGCTTACGGGGAAAACGTCGGATATACAATATTTGAATCTAATGATCAAAAACAACTTATGCATTTAGGTCATCCTGAATATACGGTGCACAGAATTATTAGTGAAATTGAAAGAGACAAAGAAAAGGGAGATGTCCCTCCTCCTGAAAATTTTGATCTAAATAGTTCAAAAACTAGTTGGAGATCTCATAGGAATTTGCTTTTTCAGCAATGGCTTTGGTTTTGTTATCAACAAGTTAGTCTTAAATAACTTTTTTAATGAGCACTTTCAATACCGCCTAGTCTCTCAAATAAGTTAAGACTTTCTTTATTTAATCCTACAATTTCAACTTTAGAACCACCATTCTGGAATTTTCTAATAATTTGTTCAAGAGCAACAACACCACTTTGATCCCAAATATGAGCTAAAGACATATCAATTACAATATTTTCTGGATGTTCATGAATATCAAATCCTTGTAAAAAATAAATTTTACTTACAAAAAATAATTGCCCTTTTACTTTGTAGGTAGTCAAATTATTTTTTTCCACTCTTGAGACGGTTATAACTTTTGCCACTTTTCTGCTGAAAAGAATTGCAGCTAATGCAACTCCTGCAATAACTCCAAGTGCAAGATTATGAGGTTTTGTAAGCATAGTAACTGCAAAAGTCATAAGCATGACGGCAGTATCGCTTTTAGGTATCTTTCTAATATTTTTTAATCCATTTATATCTGCTGTACTTATTGCGATCGTTATCATGATTGCTACTAAAGCAGCCATTGGTATTGCTCCAATCCAAGATTTCAAGAGGATGATCATAATTAGGAGAGATATACCTGAGGAGAAGGTTGACAATCTAGATTTGCCACCATTTTCAGTATTCATAACAGATTGACCAACTAAGGCACATCCGGCCATTCCACCAAATAAAGATGCCACAATATTTGCGATTCCCTGTCCTCTTGCTTCTTTATTTTTATTAGAACTTGTATCAGTTGCATCATCTAAAATGTCTTGAGTTAAAAAGGTTTCCATTAAACCTACGAGAGATATCGCAAGTGATGTCGGTAAAATTATCCCTAATGTTTCAAGACTAAAAGGTACTTTCCCATTTTCTATTGATCCAAAAGGAAGAGAAATACTTGGTAATCCATCAGGTAATTTACCCAAGTCGCTAACTGTTGGGACATCTAGATTAAAGAATATGCTTATAAGAGTAATTACTACTATTGCGATAAGTTGTGATGGGACTACTTTTGTGATTTTTGGAAGCCCATAGATAATTAATAATCCAAGCATTACAAGAATCCAAACTACTTGAATTTGAGAGTTAACTGGATATTGACTTATAGTTTGTTCTACTAGTCCTTTTGATTCTTTAATACCTATTCCTAATTGAGGTAATTGTGCTTGAAATATTAAAAGTGCCAGCGCATTTACAAATCCACTTAATACTCCTGTTGGCACAAATCGCATTTGGTAGGCA
>CACCCI010000027.1:0-12114 GCA_902544495.1 uncultured Prochlorococcus sp. | reverse complement strand
AATGTTTCCCATTTGAATTAATAAAAAATAGTGAATAGTAAGTTTAAAATTGGAATTTAATTTTTTCTTTCGGCATTAGAGCCCTTTCTGCCCTCATTTATGGCATCTGCAAGTCTTCCTAAAATAAGTTGCACAGATCTAACCGCATCATCGTTACAAGGAATTGGAACTTCACACAAATCCGGATCGCAATTTGTATCTAACATTGATACCAATGAGATATCTAATTTTCTAGCTTCTAATACTGCATTAGATTCTCTTCTCTGATCAACCAATACAACTACATCTGGTAATCTTCTCATACCCTTAAGTCCACCTAAATATTTTTGTAATCTTTCAAGTTCTCTCCTTAATACTGCAGCTTCTTTTTTAGGCCTCATTGCTATTGAACCACTACTTTCCATTCTTTCTAGATCCTTTAATCTTTCAATCCTAGCTTTCATTGTTGTCCAATTAGTCAACATCCCTCCAAGCCATCTTTGATTTACATATGCAGCGCCGCAGCGTGTAGCTTCCTGAGCCACTACATCTGATGCTTGTTTTTTTGTACCGACAAATAGGAAACGCTTGCCACTTTTTGCTGCGTTTCTCGTCCATTTATATGCATTGTTCATACACAAAGCTGTTTTTACAAGATCAATTATATGAACTCCATTTCTAGCGCAATATATATACTTAGACATTTTGGGATTCCAACGTCTAGTTTGATGCCCAAAGTGAGCACCAGCTTCCATCATTTCTGATAGTGATACAACAGCCATAATTTAAAAAGGGTTTCGGGTTAGCCTCCATCTGACGGGGAATTAATATTAATAATTCACCCGAAACTGTCAGATGTGTGAATTTTATTTCAGATATTCTAGCAAGTGATGTGTATTTCTAAAAGTTTTTTATCTTGATTTGGTCAACTGTTTAATGTAAATCATATTTAGAGGGATCCTAAGTATCTCCAGTGCAAGTCTATTTCTTCTAATATTTACTAGGAATCTTAATATAGGAAGGATTCTATCAACACTTATTAGTCCTCCCAAACAAAGAATTTGCCAAAGCAAATTATGAAGAGGAGTTAATTGGATCATAAATCTAACCCTTAAATTTGGATGTTTCTTATAAAACACTAACGCCATTTTTGCCCTCTCTTTTTCTTGAGCTATTAATGATTCTATTTGTTCGCAATTAAATGGTGGATGCCAATGAAAACCTACTGCATTTGGACATTTAATTAATTTTGTCCCAATTTTTTTTAATCTTTCTCCAAGCTCTAAATCCTCCCAACCGTAAAGACTAAAAGAAGTATCAAATAATCCCACACTTAAAATCAATTCTTTTGATATTGCAACATTCCCAGTAGCAAAGTAAGCAAAAGAAGTGTCTATTATTTTTTGTTTTTCACTCTGAGGATTTAGAAAATTAGATGTATTGACTACCGAGCCATAGGTAAAACATTTTTTATCATTTTTTCTCCAAGAACCAAGTAATTTTTCTACGTGGCTATTTATAAAATTGTCTAAAACAATAAGATCACTATCAATGAATATAATAATTTCATATTTTGATTTAATTACTCCCAGATTTCTTCCAAGTGCAGGCCCTCCATGTTCTTGCTGAAATAGAATAACGTGCGGGAGATTAGCTTTGTTTTTATTTATCCATGAGGTTGTCCCATCAGTTGATCCATCATCAACTACTATTACTTCATAATTACTGATATTTGTATTTAATTTTTGATCCTCAAGCGCAAAGAGACATTTCTCTAATATGGGTAATCTATTGTAAGTCGGTATAACAATACTTACATTCATGATTATATTTTAAATATGCATAATATATTGAACTCCAAAAGATAAAAATAAAAGATATTCCCTAATCAGCTGCACCGCCATTATTTGCTGTACCTGTAACGTTTCCACCATCAGGTCTTCCATCAGTTCTTAATTTCCTTTTTTTGAATTTCCTAGCATAGGCTCTATTACGTTCCTGCTTTTCTTTTTTTAAATTCCTTCTCTTAGACATAAAATTTTTTACTTTTAATTATATTAGCTCACTATGAGCACTATATATTTTACCATCTTCCATATTTAATATCCTATCAGCCATATCAGAAATTCTAGGATCATGCGTAACCATAAGTACAGAACAATTTTGCTCTTTTGCGAGTTTCCTTAAAAGGGTTACAATTTCTCTGCCTGTTACGCTATCTAAAGCAGAAGTGGGCTCATCAGCTAATAAAAGTTTGGGGTTAGCCGATAAAGCTCGAGCAATTGCTACTCTCTGTTTCTGCCCACCAGATAAGTCATTTGGCAACTTTTTATGATGTTCTTCTAATCCTACTGCTGACAACCAATTCCTTGCTATTTCACGTCTTTGCAAATATGTTAAACCTTTTATTAAATCGGCGCCCATCTGAACATTTTGTTCTGCTGTTAAACATCTTAGAAGATTGTGACCTTGAAAAATCATTCCAATACTCCTTCTAAGAATCTGACGAGTTTTCCTTGATGCTCCATTTAACTGATTATCTAATACAGTTAAATCACCACTTTGACAGGTTCTCAAGGCACCAATTAATGTTAAAAGAGTTGTTTTGCCACATCCCGAAGGGCCTTTCAAAAGAACCAATTCTCCTTTATCAATATTTAAATTAACGTCATTAAGAACTTGTTTTTTATTCTCATTTTTTCCATAAAAGTGACTCAAATTATTTATTGAGACTGTTTTAAGGTTTTTAACATTATTTTTTGATTTATTAGCTTTAACCATTTTTCTTCAATTGTTAAAAAATTTCGGCAGGATCAGCGTCAACTAATTTACGCATCGCAACAGCGGCGGAACCCATACACATAACTAAAACTAATACGAAAATTAAAATAGTTTTGTCTGCGTCCATTATTATTGGGAGTTTAGTAGAACTTCTTATAACTGAATAAAGTATTTGACCAGAGAAATAAGCAGGTAAATAACCAAATAATGCCAACAAAAATCCCTCTCTAGCTACAACAAAAAAAAGGGACTTAAGTCTATAACCCATTGCCAATAAGGTGGCGTACTCTGGGAGGTGATCTGTAACGTCACTATAAAGAATTTGATAAACAACCACGCACCCTACAACGAAGCCCATCAATGCTCCCAAACTAAATATAAAACCTATTGCAGTACTATTTTTCCAATAATTCTTCTCAAATTCTATAAATTGATTTTTTGTAAGAACCCTAACATCATTTGGGAGTGAGTTATTTAATATCCTTGAAATTAATTCAGGATCAGATCCTTTTTTTAGCTTTACCAAACCAATTTCTATACTGCCAGGAGGATTAGCAGGAAAAAGTCTTAAGAAGGTTTCTCGACTAGTTATCAAATTACCATCTGCGCCAAAAGATGGTCCCAACTCCACAAGGCCCTCAACAATTACTCTTTTACCAGCAACCTCAGTCTCAACTTTTTTTTCAGATAAGAACCATTCTTCAATCGGTCCAAATTCAGGTCTAGATAGTTTGTCAAAAAGAACTCTTGATGGATTTCTCAATTTATAAGCTTTCTTTGAGAATCCCTCATCTAAAAGAAGTGAATCGGAGGGATTAAAACCTAATGCAAGTATTGATCTAGTTTTAAGATTTTCGGGATTTCTCCAAAGTAAATAATTTAGATTAACAGGAGCAGTTTTTTCAACATCCTCTACTGCGAGAGTTTGAATTAATCTTCTTTTTGGGAATCCACTCATGCTTATAGAACTTTTAGATCTGGGACTTATCAAAACAAGATCGGCATCTAGAAGTTTGTGAATAGTTACGCTCGTGTCAAATAAACCATCTCTAAAACCTAATTGCATAAACATCAAAATCCCTGCAAAACTTATTCCAGCTATGGCAACTGCTAACCTTAATGGCTGCCTAGTTAATAACAACCAAGCTAATGGTATTTTTCTAAATTTTAAAAAAGAAAAACTCATTAGGGAATAAATTTTGCAATCACTTTCATTCCTGCATAGTTTTGAACAATATCTATAGAATCTTGATCTAGTTTTACTAGCACCTCGATAATTCGTGAATCAGCATCCCCTGTTGGATCAGTCGATAGAACTTTTCTTTGTTTTACCTGAGGACTAATCCTAATCACCTTTCCATTAAGATTTTTCTGGAAACCTCCATTCTCACTGCTCAATTCAACATTCTGAGAGATAAAGACCCTATCGATGTCAGATTCATAAACCTCTATCAAAGCTTCCATTTTTTGACTAGAACCAATATCCAAAATCCCTTCATTTTGAGGCCTTTCCCCAACTCTAGTGTTTATTCCAAGGATAAAACCATCGATTGGACTCCTTAGTTTTGAATTAAATAGATCTATCTTGATGTTTTTTTGATCTCCAATAAGGTTTATTTTCTGTTTTTGCAATTTTAATAATTCATCTTTTCTCTGTGAAAACGCTACAAAAGAATATACATCTTTGTTCAAAGCCAACTCATATCTTTGAATTTGATCTTTCTTTAGGGCAATTTCTTCGTTAATAGTATTAATTAGGTTTTGATTTCTTTCAAGATCAGCGATTAATTTTTCGCCATTTTCAAAGATTGCGAGGATATCACCTTTTTTTACGAAATCCCCTTCATTTACTAAAATTTCGACAATTCGGGGGGAAGAGCCAAACTGACTTATTGGAGCTGCCAATTTTCTAATCTCTCCCGAAGGAGAAAGTTGACCAAGTGCGGCGACAGCTGTAATAGGAGGTATGAAATCTGAAGTTATTTCCTCTTTAAATTTTGAATTAGATTTATTATTTCCAGAACAGGAAATAACACCAAGAGATATTGGTGTAAATAATAAAAAATAAATAAATAAATTTTTTAATATTTTTAATTTCATTAAAAATCAAAGAGTACTGTTTTTATGTAGTTATTGACCCATTTTTCATCAAAATACTTTAAAAGAACCATGCTAGTTTTCTCATTTTTCATTTGTTGAACGCAATAATTTTTTTGAAAATCTATTCTCTCTTGAAGAATTTCCTCATTAACTTCCGGTTTAGCTCTCTTACTTAATTTGATCAAAATAGTGAGGTATTGATCCACAACTCTACAAAAATCTTTTTTTTCAGATTTACTTTTTAAGGAAGCAAAAAATACATTATTAGAAAAAATCCCCCCCCATTTAGGAATTTCTCTCAAAGAGGTAAAAGAACTTTTATCAACTTCAGAAAGTAATTTTTCGTATTTCAAACCTTGGTTTTGTGATGCCGGGGATAAATCAACAATGGCAGCAGAAACAATATCATTTATTTTTACCAAATCCATCCCAAAAATTGGGATATCAAACTTTGGATCAGGGAAAAAAACGCAGTGTAATATCTTAAGATTCTTTGAAAATTCTGCTACTTCAATATGTAACTTTCTAAAACCTTTTGCTTTATGAAATTCATTTTCAATATAAAGTTCTTTTCCAATTTCTTTAGATATTACGTTAGTTAGTTTTGGATCAATTTTTATACTCTTAAGGTCCTCAAGCATGGATCTATGCTCTCTAATATTTTGTAACAAATCCAAAATAAGAGGGTCAGTTAATTTTGTTTTAGTTAAAGATTCAGACAACAAGGCTAAAAAGTACCAAAATAGAATTTAAAGAGAGAACCGAAATGAAAGTAGGAGACGTAAACTACTACACCCATTCAAGCAAAACTAGATGTGTGTTTGTGGACAATAAAGAATTGCCGCTTATAAGCATTGATATTTGGTGCAAAGCAGGTTCTTCATTTGAGGATGTTGAAAAAAATGGCACTGCTCATTTTCTAGAACATATGATTTTTAAAGGATCTAACAAAATAATGCCAGGTGAGTTTGACCATAAAATTGAATCACTAGGCGGAGTAAGTAACGCTTCAACTGGTTATGATGATGTACATTACCATGTCTTAGTTCCACCCAATAACTTTAAAGAATCACTTGCTCTTTTGACAAATATTGTCGTTGCTCCAGATTTTAAACCTGATGAATTTATAAAAGAAAAAGGGGTAGTTATTGATGAAATAAAACAACAAAATGATCAGCCTGAAGAGAGACTATATAATTATTTTTTGAAAAGGGTTTGGTTAAGTCCTAATTATGCCAATTCGATCTTGGGAACTGAACATAGTATTAAAAACTTAGAGATAAATGACCTTGTGAAATTTCATAGCAAACATTACACTACGGAAAAAATTTGTATTGCAATTGCGGGGAATCTCTCCGAAGAAATTTATAAGATTTTTGAAAAAAGTGATCTATCTGGCATAAAAGAAAGTGCAAATTTAATAAATCTAAAAAATAAACCTTCTTTAAAAATAAGAAATGGTAGAGAGTCAGTTAAGTTTGATAATTTAGAGTTTTCAAGAATATTTATGGCTTGGTTTATCCCAAACCTAAATGATCAAAAAAATATTATTGGACTTGAGATATTAGCATCTATACTCTCTGTTGGAAGAAACAGCCGATTAGTTAAAATTTTAAAAGAAGATAGTAATCTTGTTGAATCGGTATATGTAGATGTAAATGCTGGAGAATTAGGAGGATTATTTATAATGGAAGCAAGTTGTGAGTCCAAAGATATTGATTTAGTAGAAAAGCAAATTAATAAAACAATAGATGAGATCTCAAATTGTAAAGTCTTGGCTTTGGATGAAATAAAAAAAGCAATAAATATTGTTAAAAGTAATTATATTTTTAATTTAGAGACATCTACACAACTCTCTTCATTCTTTGGAAATGAACTTCTTTGGGGGAGAAAATCTTCAATAAATAATTTAGAGAGTCATTTAAAATATTGGAATGACTTGGATAACTTTAAAGAGATCACAGAATATATCCGTGGAGAGAAATTTACATTAGTCGCATCCCCTGGTAAATGTTAAAAAGATATTTTTTAAATAATAAAAAAAGAAATTTTTCAACTGCTTCAATTTGGATTAAAGGGGGGAGTGATATGGATAGTACTGGCAAAAAAGGGATAAACAAGATCCTTTGTTCATTACTTACCAGAGGATGTGAAGGTTTTAACAATTTCACTCTCTCTGAATATATTGAGTCCTATGGAGCAGAATTAAATCAAGAAATATTTGAAGATGGTATTTCAATTAGTATTAAATCCCTAAATGAACATTTTAGCAAATTATTCCCTTTATTGGAGTTAATAATTAATAAGCCAATCCTCTCGGAAAATGAATTTAAAAAAGTAAAAAAATCTTCTATTGATCATATTAAAAAAGATAAAGAGAATCCATTCAATATCTGTTTTGAAAAATGGAGAAAAATTGTTTACTTAAATCATCCTTATGCTTTTAACACAATAGGCAATGCTAATGATGTCTCAAAGATTACATATGAAGATGTTTTGATTGAGTTTAAAAATTTAAAAAATAGAGAAAAGTATTTAATTTCAAATAATTCCGAAATAAATGGAGAAAATTTTGGAACACTTGAAAAAAAAATCTTAAAAGAAAAATCAGATCCTTTAAATCGTAATTTAAATACTACAAATAGATTTGATTACATTAATAATGATTCAAATCAAACAATAATAATGATGGGGGACCAAACTTGCTCGCGAAGAAGTAGTGAATATTTTCCTCTTAAAGTTTTAGAGTCATATTTATCTTATGGAATGAGCGCTGCTTTATTTAAACTTTTTAGAGAAAAACATGGTATCACTTACGATTTAGGTGTTTATTATCCTATCAGGAGTGGAAATGCTCCATTTTTAATTTATTTATCCGTATCTAATAATCAAGCACTTTTTGCTTTTGAACTTTTATCAAAACTATGGAAAAATTTACTTTTAAATCCATTGACTGATGCTGAAATATTTTTAGCAAAAGAAAAACTAAAAGGCTCTTTTTTATTAGGAAATCAATCACTAGATGAAATTTTACAGAGAAAGATACAGTTAGTTAGTTATGGTATTTCACCAATTTCTGAGAACGATTTAAATTCAACAATAAAGGAAATTTCTTCTTTAGATATTTTGAAATTAACTAATAAGTATTTTTCAAAACCTTTTCTGAGTATTTCTGGAGATAAAAATATATGTTTAGAAATTTCTAATAGGTGGAAGAAAAACTTTTAGATTAGTTTTTCTCAATTTTATCAATATCTATTAAAAACGAACCTCTCCTAAACTTTACTTCAACAGTATCTGGAGATTTAATTGAAAGGATTTCCCCAATTTCATCAATTGCCACCAGATCAGGAGGTCTTAACATCGGCATATTATCTGAAGTCTTCAAGTAAGAGACTGGCGCAATTAACTTAACCTTATCATTGATCTCAAATTTCATATATAAAATAGATACATTCAAGCGTAGTATAAGCATAAAGTTAGAGAAAATATCAACGAAATGCACTGATTCATTCTAGAATCCTAGAATTGACTTTCTACGAATTAATGAATCAAAAATTTAAAACATTAATTTTATGGGCTTTACCTATAGTTTTAGTAATAGCACTTTCCTACCAATTTTTATCTTCAAGCAACGTTGATTCGCTTAAATCTAATGGCACTACTGTTGCACCAAGAAATTCAGCGGTAGCACGAGTTAGTTACGGCAGATTTTTAGATTACATTAATTCGGGAAGGGTTACATCCGTTGATATTTTTGAGGGAGGCAGAAATGCAGTTATAGAGACAATAGATTCGGATTTAGATAATAAAGTTCAAAGGTTGCGTGTAGATCTTCCCGGCTTAACACCAGAACTTATAAATATTTTAAAAAATGAGGGAATTAGTTTTGATGTTCATCCAATAAAAACAGCTCCTCCTGCATTAGGAATTTTAGGTAATTTACTCTTCCCGGCTATCTTAATTGGAGGTTTGATTTTGTTAGCGAGGAGGTCAAATGGTATGCCAGGAGGTCCTGGCCAAGCAATGCAGTTTGGGAAAACTAAAGCAAGATTTGCAATGGAAGCTGAAACAGGAGTTGTATTCGATGATGTTGCAGGTGTTAATGAAGCTAAACAGGATTTGCAAGAAGTTGTCACTTTTCTGAAAAAACCAGAAAAATTTACTTCTGTAGGAGCAAGAATTCCCAAAGGTGTTTTACTGGTAGGACCTCCTGGTACTGGTAAAACCCTTTTAGCTAAAGCAATTGCAGGTGAAGCTGGTGTACCATTCTTCTCATTATCAGGTTCTGAATTTGTTGAAATGTTTGTCGGTGTTGGAGCTAGTAGAGTTAGAGACCTCTTCAAAAGAGCTAAAGAGAATAGCCCCTGTTTAATTTTTATTGATGAAATCGATGCAGTCGGAAGACAAAGAGGTGCAGGTATTGGTGGGGGTAATGATGAGAGAGAACAAACTCTCAATCAATTACTTACTGAAATGGATGGTTTCGAAGGTAATAGCGGCATAATAATAATTGCAGCCACAAACAGGCCTGATGTTCTAGACTCAGCACTAATGAGACCAGGCAGATTTGATAGACAGGTAACAGTAGATGCACCTGATATCAAAGGTAGACTTTCAATACTGGAAGTTCATGCTAGGAATAAAAAACTTCAAGAGGATTTAACGCTTGAAAGCATTGCGAGAAGAACACCAGGTTTTACGGGAGCAGATTTAGCAAATTTATTAAATGAGGCTGCTATATTAACTGCCAGGAGGCGAAAAGACTCTATAAGTATCTCAGAAATTGATGACTCTGTAGATAGGATTGTTGCAGGAATGGAAGGTTCTCCATTAACAGATGGTAGAAGCAAGAGATTAATTGCTTATCATGAAGTTGGCCATGCTCTCATAGGCTCACTTGTCAAAGCCCATGATCCTGTTCAAAAAGTGACCGTCATTCCAAGAGGTCAAGCTAAAGGATTAACTTGGTTTACCCCAGATGATGAACAAACCCTTGTTAGCAGGGCGCAATTAAAAGCAAGGATAATGGGTGCTTTAGGAGGAAGAGCAGCTGAAGATGTAGTTTTTGGAGAAGGTGAGATTACAACAGGAGCTGGAGGTGATTTCCAGCAAGTTGCTTCAATGGCCCGCCAAATGGTTACTAGATTTGGAATGAGTAATTTAGGTCCGATAGCTTTAGAAAGTGGCAATCAAGAAGTATTTGTTGGTAGAGATTTAATGACTAGAAGTGAAGTTTCTGATTCAATCTCTAAACAAATAGATGAAAGTGTAAGAATAATGGTCAAAGAATGTTACAAAGAAACCTACGATATAGTAAGCAAGAATAGAGAAGCTATGGATAAGATAGTTGACCTATTAATCGAAAAAGAAACATTAGATGGTGATGAATTTGTAAGCATTCTCTCCAAATTCACTAAAATTCCTGAGAAAGAGAGAACACCTCAATTATTAAGCTAAACTTTTATTGGTTTCTTATCTAACACTAGATCAATTAAACCGTACTCAACAGCTTCGTTTGGGGACATATAAAAATCTCTATCAGTATCTTCTTTGATAGTGTCATAATCCTTTCCGGTTCTCTCTGATAATTCATTATTTAGACGTTCTTTTAAGAATAAAATTTCATCTGCTTGAATTCTTATATCACTAGCTTGCCCTCTAGCACCTCCAAGTGGTTGATGAATCATTATTCTTGAATGTCTAAGGCTGCTTCTTTTACCTTTAGTACCTGCCGCAAGCAAAAATGCACCCATACTAGCTGCTAAGCCAACACAAACTGTATGAATGTCAGGCTTTACATGTTGCATTGTGTCAAAGATACCCAATCCGTCATATACTGATCCGCCAGGTGAATTTATGTACATATAAATGTCCTTATCTGGATCCTCTGCCTCGAGGAACAATAATTGAGCAACAATTCTATTTGCAGTTTCACTAGTAACTTGTTCTCCCAAAAAGATTATTCTCTCTCTTAATAGTCTCGAATAAATATCAAAGACTCTTTCACTTCCGCCCGATTCTTCTAAAACTAATGGGATCATAATAATATTTATCTGTTTATTAGATATTAACGATATTGAGTCAACATACGCTAACCTTATTAAGGTTTACATATAAAAAATTGAAAGAAAAATTGACTGTTTCAGATAGCAAAAAGTTATTTCATGAAAAATTTCCTTACGTGATTCCAGGTTTATATAAAAGAATAGTTGATGAAATGCTTGTCGAACTTAATCTTTTGAACCATCAAAATGAATTTACGCAAGATTATCTCTTTTGTATCGGCCTCACCGAAACATTCAAAGAATTAATGAAAGGATATCAACCCGAAAAACATTTGGATCTACTTTTTGAATCTTTATGCAGTTCTACAAATTTTGAGTCGAAGGAAATTAATGAAATATCTAAAAAGTCTCAAAAAGAATTCAAGGATAAAACATCTAAAGATACTTTAAAATTATTAGTAGAAAAAAGTGATTCTAAACTTTATCCTTCAAGGATTTTGAACTTAGGGATATATAAATTAATTTCAAACTCCCAAGATTTCAAAGAGAAAAATGAATCAGATAAAAATGAGATGACCTCTGATATTTTTGAGAAATTAAGCTTATCTGCTAATAAAGCAGAAAAAGATATTGGAATCTACAAAAGCAGCATATCAAAAATGGAACAAGCAAAAGAATTAATTGAAGAGCTAAAAATTCAGGATAAGAAGAAAAACCAAAAAAAATAAAAACTATTTTTTTAATCTTTTTTTATCTTTCCAAGAGACATAGGATATATAAATTACAGCTAATGTTATCAATATGAGTAAAACGAATGATGTTAAGATAAGAAATTTACTTAAATAGACTTCATAAGTTAAAAATGAAATCATATGTCAATGGATCCGTCTCCATTTCTTCCCCAAACAACCATGGCAATTGAAAAAGTAAAAATAGCAGCCAATGCTGCCCAGCCTATTTGAAAGATCATTAGAATTTAATCGTTTTTATAAATATAACAGAACTTCAAAATTTTTTTTTCATTTTAAAGCTAAAGTTAATTTCTCAGAAACAAAATTTTCACAATAGAATTGTAATAAAATTAAATTGGGAAGGTTAGTCTTAAATCATAGTACAAATATAGAAGGTTTAATTCCAATACTTCAAAAATTAGCACTGGAAAATAATATCAAGACAATAACTCCAGCTGTTATTTCAAGAGCCAGGGGAAGATCCTCTAAATTGATAATTAGATTGTCAGTGAAAA
>CACCCI010000026.1:0-14606 GCA_902544495.1 uncultured Prochlorococcus sp. | reverse complement strand
GTAAATCAGGTTTAGAGGCAAGTCCATGTAATCAAATATTGATTGAAAAATCACTTATTGGATGGAAGGAGTTTGAACTAGAGGTAATGAGAGATACTTCAGATAATGTAGTAATAGTTTGCAGTATTGAAAATATAGACCCAATGGGTGTCCACACTGGAGATTCGATTACTGTAGCTCCTGCCCAGACCTTAACAGATAAGGAGTATCAGAGATTAAGGGATTTGTCATTGAAAATCATTAGAGAGGTAGGAGTTGAAACAGGAGGGAGTAATATTCAATTTGCAATAAATCCATCTAATGGAGAAGTAATTGTCATAGAAATGAATCCTCGTGTCAGTAGATCCTCTGCTTTGGCGAGTAAAGCAACTGGATTTCCTATAGCTAAGATTGCAGCTTTATTATCTGTTGGCTTTACACTTGACGAGATTATAAATGACATTACAAAAAAAACACCCGCATGTTTCGAGCCATCAATTGATTACGTAGTTACTAAGATTCCAAGATTTGCCTTTGAAAAGTTTAAAGGCTCTTCAAATACTTTAAGTACTGCCATGAAGTCTGTTGGCGAATCAATGGCAATAGGTCGTTCTTTTGAAGAATCTTTTCAGAAAGCATTAAGGTCATTAGAAGTAGGTGTTTTTGGATGGGAGTGTGATTCTCTAGATGAATTTAAAAACGAGAGTCACATAAAAAATAGTTTAAGAAACCCTACATCTGAAAGAATTCTCCTAGTTAAAAAAGCTATGCAGCTTGGGAAAACTAATTCTTATATTCAAGAAGTTACAAATATAGATTTATGGTTTATAGAAAAATTACGTAATATCTTTAATTTTGAAAATAATTTTTTGAAAGATAAGGAACTTGATGATCTAGATAGAGATTTGATGTTACATGCTAAACAATTAGGCTTTTCAGATCAACAGATAGCAAAATTGACTAATTCTGAGTTTTATGAAGTGAGAAGATATAGAAAAAGTCTTGATATAATACCAATCTATAAGACGGTTGATACTTGTTCAGCAGAGTTTTCATCATCAACCCCCTATCATTATTCAACCTACGAAGAATCTTTTATAAATTGTAATTCTCAAATTTTTGATAGTGAAATTCTAGAAAATAGTAAATCAAAAAAAATTATGATTCTCGGAGGAGGTCCAAACAGAATTGGACAGGGAATTGAGTTTGATTACTGTTGTTGTCATGCTTCATATCAAGCATCTACAAATGGTTATAAAACAATTATGGTTAATAGTAACCCTGAAACTGTTTCAACAGATTATGATACTAGCGATATTTTGTATTTTGAGCCTGTAACTTTGGAGGATGTGCTGAACATAATAGAAGCTGAAAATCCTTATGGTTTGATTGTTCAATTTGGAGGTCAAACCCCACTGAAATTATCATTACCTTTATTTGAATGGCTTAATTCTCAGGATGGTGTTAGAACTGGATCAAAAATTCTTGGGACTTCTCCAATCTCTATCGATTTAGCAGAAGATAGAGAGGAATTTACAAAAATACTTAAAGAATTAAACATTAGACAACCTTTAAACGGGTTGGCGCGTAATCAAAATGAAGCAATAACAGTAGCAAAAAATATTGGTTTCCCTTTAGTCGTAAGACCCTCTTATGTTTTAGGAGGTAGAGCAATGGAAATTGTTAATGATGAGAATGAATTATCGAGATACATCTCTGAAGCTGTTAAGGTATCTCCGGATCATCCAATCCTTCTAGATCAATATTTGAATAATGCTATTGAAATAGATGTTGATGCTTTATGCGATTCAAATGGTTCAGTTGTAATTGCTGGTCTAATGGAACATGTTGAACCTGCAGGAATTCATTCAGGAGATTCAGCTTGTTGTTTGCCATCCATTTCTCTTTCAACATCTACAGTAGATAATGTAAAGAATTGGACAAAATTAATTGCACAAAGATTAAATGTTGTTGGTTTAATAAATTTGCAATTTGCAGTGACAAATTTAAATAACAAAGAAAACAAATTATTTATTCTTGAGGCAAATCCAAGAGCTTCAAGAACAGTCCCATTTGTTTCAAAGGCCATAGGTAAACCAGTAGCAAAATTAGCTACTCAGTTGATGCAGGGTTTTACCCTAGAAGATGTTAATTTTACAAAAGAATTTTCTCCAAAATATCAGGCAGTAAAAGAGGCTGTTTTACCTTTTAAAAGATTTCCTGGATCTGATACACTACTTGGCCCTGAAATGAGATCTACTGGAGAAGTAATGGGTTTAGCTAAAGATTTTGGAATTGCTTATGCTAAGTCGGAATTGGCAGCAGGAAATGGTGTTCCTTCAGAAGGAGTAGCTTTTTTGTCTACAAATGATCTTGATAAAAAAAATCTTGAGGAAGTTGCTAGGGAACTGTTGATATTAGGATTTAAATTAATCGCAACAAAAGGTACAGCAGCATATTTGATAAATTTAGGCATTAAAGTTGAAGAAGTGCTAAAAGTCCATGAAGGTAGACCAAATATTGAAGATCTAATTCGTTCGGGACTTGTTCAATTAATAATTAATACTCCAATTGGTTCACAGGCTCTCCATGATGATGCTTATTTAAGACGTGCTGCTCTGGAATACAATATTCCAACTTTTACAACTATTCCTGGCGCAAAGGCAGCCATTAAAGCAATAAAAGCTTTGCAATTTAATAAAATTGATACTTACTCTCTACAAGAAATCCATAATTATTAAAAATCTATTCTAAGTTTTTTAGTTTTTCTTTTAATTGATTAGCTAAAGAGTTTCGGCTAATTGAAAGTAATTTGAGAGTATCTTGATACATCTTTAGTTGTGTCTCAGCTATTTGCAATACTTTTATAGATTCTTTTATTTCATTAGAAAGTTCATTTATTAAGTATTTTTTCCCTTCAAAGGTTAAAACTGGATTTGCAGAATCATTTGTGTTTTTGCTCATTAACTTACCTTTTTAATAAATAAAATAGAATTATAGTTTTTTAATCAATTGTTTTTCACATAATTCTTTATAAATTCCAAGTTTATTTATTAAATCAATGTGTCTTCCAACTTCAATAATTTCACCTTTATCAAAAACAACAATTTTATTGGCCTCTTGAGTAGTGGCTAATCTATGAGCAATTACAATAACTGTTCTATCTTTCATAGCTCTATTAAGACCTTTTTGCACTTCAGATTCTGATTCTGCATCTAACGCACTTGTGGCTTCATCTAAAAGAAGAATCGATGGGTTTCCTAGAATTGCTCTTGCAATTGCTAACCTCTGAATCTGACCCCCTGATAAATTTGATCCTCTTTCAGAAATTTTAGTTTCATATTTCTCGGGAAGCTTTTGAATGAAGCTATGAGCGTTTGCTTTTCTTGCTGATTCAATAACTTCTTCTTTGGTAAAACTTCTGCCCATCCTTATTACGTCAATAATTTTTCCTGAAAACAAAAAAGGTTGTTGTTGTACAAGTGCAATTTTTTTTCTTATGTCTTTTGTATTTAATAATTTGAGATTTTTATTATCAATATAAATGTTTCCATTATTTGGAGTTATAAATTTTAATATCAGAGCTAACATTGTACTTTTGCCAGACCCTGAAGCTCCAACGAAAGCAGTGACTTCCCCTTTTTTAATATCTAAATTTATATTTTTGAGAACATGATTATCTTTTTTGTAAGCGAAATTAACTTTCTTGAAACTTATTTTGCCTTCAAATTTAGATATCCTTCGTAAATTTTCTTCATCATCTTCGACAGGTTCTTGATTTATTTTTTTCAACCTTTTTATTGAAGCTTCTGCCTGTTTATAGTCATTAAAGTTTGTACTTACATGACTTATTGGATCAATAAGCATTAATATTGCTGCAAAAAAACTACTAAATTCTTGGCTTGTTAGAAGACCTAAATTGATTCTTGCGGCTCCTAATCCTAATATTGCTAATATTCCAAATGCTTCAACAAATCCTACAACTGGATGTTGAAATGCAAGTAGTTTTAATGTTTTATATTTTGCTTTTTTATTTGTACTTAACCTTTTATAAAATCTTTTCTCAATCCAATTTTCTGCAGCAAAAGCTCTTATTGTGGACATTCCATTTATAGATTCACCTATTAAACCTGCTAAATTACTTGTTGATTCTTGACTTTTTTCGGATGCTATTAAAACTCTTCTTCCAAAACTGTTAACTGAAAGAATTATCAATGGCGCTAAAACGAATGTTGATACTGTTAGTGACCAGTCTAAATAGAACATGTAGATTATTACCGCTAACAACTGTAAAGTGCATGGAATAGTATCTTGAGCTGTTTTATAAATAACTTCGCTTACTCTGTCGGCATCTTCTGTAAGTCTATATGTGATGTCCCCGGCTGAAATATTTTCAACAGAATTCATCTTTATTTTTTGAATTCTACTAAATAAATTTCCTCTCATCACTTCACTAATTTCTAAAGATGGTTTTGCTATAAATACATCCTGTCCAAATTGAGCAGTTTTCTGAACTAAAAATACAAATAAAGACTTAATTATTATGCTAGAAACTTTTGAGAGATCACCTGCCCCAATTGCTGGGATTAAGTTTCCAGCTAAATAAGCTAATAAAGGCCAACAAGCTACGTAAATAAGCATGCATACAAAACCCTTGATAAACCTATTTGAATATGGTCTGACTGATGGTATTAGTCTCAAGATATTATATATTTAATTGTTTATCCTACTTTATCAATATCTTTGGGTTTAAAAACAATGAAATTGGATCAATTCTTAAAATGGAAAAATTTGGCATCTTCTGGTGGCGAAGCAAAAATTTTTATTAAATCTGGTTCTGTTAAAGTTAATGGTGTAATTGAGACTAGGAGAGGAAGAAAATTGAATAAGGGAGATAAAGTAATATTTCTAAAAAATGAATTAATTTTTGAATAGTTAGCTTATTCAACTCACTTTGTATTAGTATGTTTTTCTTGGAGATAGTATTTTGAGAAAATCTGTAATTGCTGGCAATTGGAAAATGCACATGACTTGTGCTGAAGCTAAATCCTATTTAGAAGAGTTTATTCCTTTAATAAAAAAAATTAAAGACGATCGTAAAATTGTTATTGCTCCACCTTTTACAGCTATTTCAACCTTTGCTGACCATTCTGATTTTGAATATTTAGATATTTCTAGTCAAAATATTCATTGGGAAGATAAAGGAGCATTTACTGCAGAAATATCTCCAAAAATGCTTCTTGAACATGGTGTCTCATATGCAATAGTTGGACATAGTGAACCAAGGAAATACTTTAGTGAAAGTGATGAACAAATTAATAAAAGAGCAGTTTTTGCTCAATCTAGTGGACTTACTCCAATAGTTTGTGTAGGAGAAACATTAGAACAAAGAGAGAGAGGAGAAGCTGACAGAGTTATAACTAGACAGGTTGAACAAGGATTAGAAAATACAGATCCATCTAATTTAATTGTTGCCTATGAACCAATATGGGCTATTGGTACTGGTAAAACATGTGAGCCAGAGGACGCTAATAAGATATGTTCTTTGATTCGGAAATTAATAGGTTTTGATGATGTAATTATTCAATATGGTGGATCTGTTAAACCTAGTAATATTGATGAAATCATGTCAATGAGTGATATAGATGGGGTGTTAGTTGGAGGCGCTTCATTAGATCCTAATAGTTTCGCAAGAATTGCAAATTACCAATAAGAAAAATCCATGGCCAAAAGGCTGGGGCCAAAAAACTTCAATTATGGGGGTTATCAATTTAACTCCTGATTCATTTAGTGATGGTGGGGAATTAAACTCTTCAAAAAAAGTTTTAGATCAAGTAAAGCATTTCTTAAGCAATGGTGTTGATGTTATTGATCTTGGTGCTCAAAGTACGAGGCCTGGTGCTGAAGAAGTTGGATCTAATATAGAAATAAAAAGATTGATTCCTTATCTAAAACAAATAAAATCTGAATTTCCAGATGTTTTAATTTCTATTGATACTTTTAATTCTGAAGTGGCTTACGAAGCTCTTTTGAATGGTGCTAATTGGATAAATGATGTCACTGGAGGAAGAAGAGATATAAAAATTTTGGATGTTGTAGCAAAATTCAACTGTCCATTCGTAATAACTCATAGTCGTGGTAATAGTCAAAATATGAATCAACTCTCTAATTACCAGAATTTATTGAGTGATGTTAAGTGCTCGCTTGATAATTTAATAAAGTATGCTTTAGAAAAGAATATATCTGAAAGGAATATAATAGTGGATCCTGGAATTGGTTTTTCAAAGGATATCATTCATAATTTGGAAATCTTGAGAAACTTAGATGTATTTAAAAAATGGAATTTGCCAATTTTGATAGGTGCATCTAGGAAAAGATTTATAGGAGAAATTTTGGGTGAGAAAAATCCAAAAGAAAGGGATATAGGAACACTTGCAATAAGTTGTCTCTGCTCTCAATATAATATTGACATTGTGAGAGTTCACAACGTCAAACTAAATTATCAGATTCTGAAAGTAGCTGATAGGATTTACAGAGAATAATAAATTTATTATTCTTTAACTCCTTCAATTTTATCTTCTACTTCTTGGTATAGTTCTTTCAACTGTTCTATATTCTCATCTGAAGTTTCCCAATATCCCCTACCATTTACTTCTAGCAATGTTCCAACAATTCTTCTGAAACTATTAGGATTAAGATCCATTAATCTTTTCCTCATCTCTTCGTCATTTATAAATGTTTCATTAGTTTCTTCATATACAAAATTATCTACTTGACCACTTGTCGCACTCCAACCAAGAGTGTAATTAAGTCTGTTAGAAAGTTCTCTAACTCCTTCGTAACCAGATTTGAGCATACCTTCATACCACTTAGGATTTAAAAGTTTTGTTCTTGAGTCTAATCTGATAGTTTCTCCAAGTGTTCTAACTTGAGCATTAGAAGTAGTTGTATCTGCTATGTAGCTACTTGGTTCTTTTCCGTCATCTCTTAATGTCTTGATTAATTTTGTAGGATCCGAATCAAAATAATGACTTACATCTGTTAATGAAATCTCTGACGAATCAAGGTTTTGAAATGTAACATCTGCTGTTTTCATTACTGACTCAAATACCTCTCTTTTTTGATTCATCTCACCGGGATTATCGGCATTAAAAGCATATGTTTTGCGAGATAAATACATTTCTTGTAATTCATTTTCTTCCTCCCATGTTGAATTTTCTACAGCTAAATTAACATTTGAACTGTAACTTCCACTTGCATTAGAGAATACTCTTGCTGAAGCTTCTCTGATAGATGTGCCTTCTTTTTCTGCTTGTTCTAGTGAATGTTTTCTTACAAAATTAGATTCCAATGGTTCATCTGCTTCAGCTGCTAATTTGACTGCCTGATCTATTAATGCCATTTGATTGATAAATAGATCTCTAAATACTCCTGAACAGTTAACTACTACATCTATTCTTGGCCTACCTAATTCTTCTAAAGGGATTAATTCTAATTTGTTAATTCTTCCAACAGAATCTGGTTTTGGTTTTACCCCAACAAACCATAAGATTTGTGCTAGTGATTCTCCGTAAGTTTTGATGTTATCGGTACCCCATAAAACACAAGCTATTGTTTCAGGCCAAGTTCCTTGCTCTTCTTTTTGTCTCTCAATTAGTTTGTCAACAACAGACTTCGCCGCAGCTACTGCTGCTGTAGTTGGGATTGATTGAGGATCAAGTGCATGGATGTTTTTACCACTGGGCAAAACACCTGGATTTCTTATAGGATCTCCACCTGGTCCAGGTAAAACATAATTTCCATCTAGTGCTTTAATGAGGCTATCCATTTCTTTGTCTGCGCAAACCTGTTCCAGACAGAAAAGTAAGTAATCAAATAATTTATTTAATTCCTTCTGATTAACTTCATTAAAACCATTTAATCTGCAGACTCTTAGCCAAGGAGTAGGTAGATTTAGACCAAAAACTTTAAGTAAATCGAAAAGTTTGGAAAGAAGTGATTTTTCTAAATAAACTCTGCCATCAACAATTTTTAAAGAGTTGACCATCGCAAAAATAGACTCTCTTGCTGTCTTTATGATTTTTTCATTTAACTCTACAAATTTAAGTTCACCTTTATTATTACCATCATAAATTTGTTCAATAGTTAGACCGATGGATTCTGCGAGTAATCCAGGAAGAGATCTTAATCCTTCTTGTTCTCTCTCTAAAGATGCAATATTTACAAGTGTTGCAACAGCTTCTTCTGCTGTTGGAGCTTCTCCAATAGTATGAAGACCACAAGGTAACAATCTACTTTCAATTTCCATCAATTGTTTATAGACGTTACCAACAAATAAATCTCTTTCATCTATTGAAAGTTCTTCTACGTCTTTTGAAGGAAGCTCTACATCTTTGTCAAGATTACATTGTTTAGAAGTCTCAACTATTGCATTAACAATTTGGATACCTCTGCTATTTTCTCTTAATTGTTGATAGGAACCAACTAGTTCACTTAGTTCTTTAAGTCCTTTGTAGAGACCTGCATTTTCCGCTGGAGGAGTAAGATAACTAATAGTTGAAGCATATCCTCTTCTCTTCGCAATTGTTGCTTCAGATGGATTATTCGCAGCATAGTAATACAAATTAGGCAATGATCCAATGAGAGAATCAGGATAGCAAGTTTCACTCATGCCCATCTGCTTCCCAGGCATAAATTCAAGTGAGCCGTGAGTTCCAAAATGAAGAACAGCATCAGCCCCCCAGATTTTTTCTACATAAGTGTAATAAGCTGCAAAACCATGATGAGGACTAGCACTTCTTGAATAGAGCAATCTCATAGGATCACCTTCATAACCAAATGTAGGTTGAACTCCTATAAAAACATTTCCAAAATGTTTTCCATAGATAAGAAGGTTTTGTCCGTCACTATTAAGGTTCCCAGGAGGTTTACCCCAATTCTCTTCAAGTCTTTGTGAATATGGTGTGAACTCTTCGTATTCTTTTACTGACATCTTATGAGCAATATTTAACTCTGGAGAGCCATCCATCGCTTCAGGGTTGTTAATTACTTTTTCCATTAATTCTTTTGAATTACTTGGAAGTTCATCTATTTGATATCCTTTTGATTTCATTTCTAGAAGTACTCTATAAATTGAACCAAAAACATTCAAGTATGCTGCTGTACCAACGTTTCCCTTGTCTGGTGGAAAACTAAATACTGTGATGGCTAATTTTTTATCTTTTCTTTGTTTAACTCTTAAAGTTGACCATTTTATTGCTCTTTCAGCTATTACATCAACTCGATCTTGGAGCGTATGTGCCTTACCTGTAGCATCATCACGACCTGAGAGAATTATAGGTTCAATAGCACCATCAAGCTCTGGAATTGCAATTTGAAGTGCTACCTGAACAGGGTGTAATCCTAGATCACTATCTTCCCATTCTTGTGTGGTTTGGAAGACTAATGGAAGTGCAACCATATAGGGTCTGTTTAACCTTTTTAAGGCTTCAATAGCTTTAGGATGATCTTGTCTTGCTGGCCCACCAACTAGTGCAAATCCTGTTAGAGATACAACACCATCTACTATAGGTTGATCCTTATTGATGGAATCATAATAAAATTCATTAACTGGTTTAGAAAAATCTAGACCTCCACAGAAGATAGGTAGTACTCTCGCACCTCTGTATTCCAATTCTTGAATAACAGCAACGTAATGAGCATCATCTCCCGTAACGATATGACTCCTTTGAAGCACTAAGCCTATTGTTGGAGTTTTGTCATCTTTAGGATTTATATCTTTCCTGTTATTTTCCCAATTTTGATATTCTTTAAGACTCTCAAACATGCAAGGAGCAAGAGGATGCCAAATTCCTAAATCTGGGAATGTTTCTGGGTCTTGAATTTTGAATTCTTCTATTTGATCTTTTATGATCTCTGAAACAGCATACTTTTCAGAAATCATTAACAAGAAGTTTTTTAAGTTCTCAGTTGTGCCACCTAACCAGTACTGAAAACTCAGAATAAATGTTCTAGCATCTTGAGCTTTTTCTACTGGTAGATATTTAAGTATTGAAGGTAGTGTATTTAATAACTTCAACATTGAATCTTGGAAACTTGCTCCATCAGATTCTTTTTTCTTTTTTATTAAATCTCCAATAATACTTTTAGATTGTCCAAGTTGGGCCATGCTAAATGAACCTAACTTATTTAATCTCATTACCTCTGGCATGGAGGGAAAAACTATTGATGCTTTTAGTTTGTCTTTAAATGGAGATACTGCATCGACTACTTTTTGAGCGAGGTCTTCAATGAAAATTAGAGAAGCTACGAATATATCAGCACTAGCTATATCTTCTTTAAAATCTTCAAAATTACTTTCATTCCTAAGTTCTTCGATAAGATAGCCGCTAAGGTCTATACCTATAGGCCCATTCATTTTATTTATTGACTTTGCAGCTTCCGTTAAGGAATTTTGGTATTGTGGCTCAAGGACAACATAAACTGCTTTTATTACAACTTTGTGTTTGTTATCCTCAACAGGAGATACTCTGCGGTTTGCTGAGCGGACCTGCGTAAACATTGATTTTCTTTAAGTATTTCTACCAGCCTACGAGTGAAAAGACGTTATTGTGTGCAATATAAATAGCGTGTAACAACCTTTAAAAAAAAATTTTTTAAAAAAATGATTGAAAATTCTAAAAAACCAGTACCAGTACTAGTTTCCGGAGCTTTAGGCAGAATGGGTAGCGAAGTTGTTAATACTGTATTAAATTCTACAGATTGTGAACTTGTCGCAGCAATCGACATAAACGAAAAAAACAATGGCGCAAATATTTCTGAATTATTGAAGGTAAAAAATTGTGATGTTTTTGTTTCAAATGATTTTGAAGGGACTTTATGTTCTGTTAGTCAAAATTATAGAAATGAAAAAATAAAACCTGTTTTGGTTGATTTTACTCATCCTGATTCTGTATATGAAAATACCAGATCAGCTATTGCATATGGGGTATCACCAGTAGTAGGAACTACAGGTCTAAGCCCTTTGCAAATAAAAGATTTGTCTGTTTTTGCTCAGAAAGCATCGGTTGGTTGTGCAATAATTCCTAATTTTTCAGTAGGTATGGTTCTTCTTCAGCAGGCGGTATCAGTAGCTGCAAGATTTTACGACAATATTGAATTAATTGAGATGCATCATAATCAAAAAGCTGATTCTCCTAGTGGGACGTGTATAAAAACTGCAGAAATGATTGAAGAATATCCAAAGAAATTTAATCAGAATTTAGTAAAAGAGTCTGAGTCATTGAAAGGTGTACGCGGTGGGCTAAGAGATTCAGGAATTAATATACATTCTGTACGATTACCAGGATTACTTGCTCATCAGTTAGTAATTATGGGATCTCCAGGTGAAACCTACACAATTAAACATGACACTATTGATAGAAAGGCATATATGCCAGGAGTTTTACAGGCTATTAAAAAAATTGGTAATTATGAAACTTTAGTTTACGGACTTGAAAAATTAATTTTTTAAAATGATAATTCCAATAAATTCAAGTCAAATTTCAAAACTTATTCCTGCAGTTGGTACAGGAAGTCAATTTAAGTACGCGTTGGGGAATCCTAGAAAAATTCTTCAAAGAGTAATAGTTTCTTCGATTGGTGGATTTATCTCATTAATTATTAGTTCGACTGGCGATCAAACTAATAATTTCTGGTTATTCCTTTGTGTAGGTTTCTTTTTGTATATCATCTGGGGCCCTATTCTTGAATCAAGTAGAAAAAACTTGCAATTAAGAAAATATAAATTTTTTTCTATATTTGATGGCTATGTATCAGATATCTATAAAACAGAAAAGATTGAAAGTTCAAGAGAACAATCTAATAGGCAAGGTCGATTAGAAGTTATCGAAAACAAAAGGACTTGGTTAGTACTTGAATTAGAAGATGAAGATGGTTATTTGGAAAAATTAAGTTTTCCTATGGAAAATAAGCACAGTCAAATTAGGATTGGTTCGAATATTAGATGTTTAATAACATCTGATAACCCTAATTTTGACAGAGATTTTTATTTGACCGATGCTTGGCTTCCTGAAATTAACTTATGGGTCGGTGAGTACCCCTATTTATTAAGACCGGCATTTGAGGAAATTTGCTATATTTGTCTGAATGGATAGTTGATGCTCATATAATACGATGAAAAATAAATTCAATTTTAAAATTGTTGGATCAGGTCCCACAGGTTTATTACTTTCAATTGCACTTTCAAAATTTGATTGCAATATTTTTTTAACTGATTTATTAACAAAAGATAGATTAATTGATAAAGATAAAACTTATGCAATTACTCACTCAACAAGAAAAATCTTATCTAAATTCAGACTTTGGGAAAAATTAGAACCATTTTTATTTGGCTTTGATACCCTTTCAATTTCAGATAGCGTAACTTCTGCTTTTACCAATTTATCAACTTCTGACCTAGATGATGATATAAGTTCTGCCGAAAATATTGGCTGGGTAGTTAAACATTCGGATCTCATGAACGTATTTTTTCAAGAGATTGACAATTATGAAAATGTTTTTTTTATAACACCACAGAGTTTGTTACGTAAAAAAATATTATTTGATTATCAATTCTTTTCAACAGGAGCAAACTCACTTGATAAAAAATTCATAGATTTTGTTGATATCAAAAAATCTTATAGTCAGTCTTGTTTAACTTTTAAAGTTTCTCTTAGAGGTCATTGTGAAAAACGTGCTTATGAAATTTTTAGAAAAGAAGGCCCACTTGCATTATTACCTTTAGAAAAAAACTTATATCAAGTAATTTGGACTTCCAGTACATTAAAGGCAATTGAAAGGTTGAATTCTGACAAGAATTTCTTAATGGATAATTTATCAACAATCTTGCCTAATGAATTTAAGTTGGACCAAATTATTGGCGAATTTAATATTTTTCCTGTTTCATTATCCTTAAATCTGCCAGTTTTAAACTTTAAAAAATTAGTTTTTGTAGGAGATGCATTTCATACATTTCATCCTGTTGGTGGTCAGGGTCTAAATACTTGTTGGAGAGATGTTAATACTATTTATGATCTTTTTAATAAAAAAACTGCTATTACTAAATTGCAATTGTTATTGTTTAAATTTCAGTATTTTTCAAGCAGAATTTTAGATATTATTGTCACTATTTCTATAACTGACTCATTGATATCAATTTTTGCTAATCGAAACTTTTTTTTATTTCCAATAAGGAAATTTTCATTTTTACTTTTAAATAAATTTCTTTTTACAAGAAAATTAGTCCTTAATCAAATGACTAAATCTATAATTTACTCAAGTATTAAATAGAATCCATGAATAATTATTTATCTAGAGAAATGATAATTTATTTATTTAATGTATTAGGTTTAAATGAATCTACTATTGAACTTGGTATAAAATTATCAATAAAAAATAACACTCCATTACCAATATTATTATGGAGTTATGGAATGCTAACTATTGAAGAACTAGATAAGTTATATTCATTTTTATTTCAAAAAATGGATTAATAATTCTGTTATAATTGTCTTATATCTTAATCGAGAACAATTACAGATTTAATTAAGGGAAATCAGGTATCAAGACAATCTATAGAGAAGCTTGATTTATTATTATTAATCCTAGAAACTATTGATCTAAATGGAATTCAATCCCTTTACGCTTTATCAAATAGACTTGATTTAAATGATGTTCTGCCAAATAAAATTACTATTTGGAAATTAAGGAACAATAATCCATTGAGAAAATCTTACGTTAACAACAATATTAAAGTAAACGAATTCGATGCCTTAATTAAAATCACCGTTGAAATGTCTAAATATTTATATCCTTATATCAGAGAGATACTGAAATCTAAAGAAGATATTAAAGAGAATTCAATTACTTGGAATGATTTTAATAAGAGATTTATTGAGTTAATTAAAGAGAGATTTAATGTAGATAGTATGAGAGTGAAAAAGCTTTTAAATCAAGCTGAAAATGGTGAGATAATAATAAAATCTTTGCTTATTTTATCTTTTTGTATTTCAAATCAGGGTTATCAAAAGTTGAAGAATTTTTTATACGATTTTTAATATGATTCAAAATAAATTGTCATTTCATCAATCTTCAGTAAGTCTCGAAATAATCGGATTACCAGACTATTCCAATAATGATAATAAAGATCAAATATCTATAATTTCTCAATGGAAATTAACCATTGTTGATAAACCACTTATTGAAGGCAAAATTGAACATTTAGGGCCTATCATGAATGCTTTTTATATTTATTCAAATCTTTTAATCAAAAACGAAATTCCAATATATGAGTCCAAATTAATCGATATAAAAGCCGATAATCTCCACATACATAATATTGTTCTAAAGAGCTCTAAAGCAAATGTAAAGCCTTTAGTTCTAAAGATTGGCAATTCATTGCTTTCAGATACCATAAATTGTTTTGATCAGTTAAATGAATCGCCAAAAGTAAGAATAAAAAAAATTGATATACCTACTAAATTCCCAAAAAAATTAAAATTTGGTTTAAATAAAAAAGTTAAATTTTTCAATTTCTTTATTCCACCTTTTTTTGCAATTTGCTCTTTAATTCTATTCTCTTCTTCTTT
>CACCCI010000025.1:0-14794 GCA_902544495.1 uncultured Prochlorococcus sp. | reverse complement strand
AACTATTCTTTGATATCCCTAAAGACCATCCAATAAATGAAGAAACAAATATCGTAACAATTAATGGGACAATGGCTTGTTGAGTATTTACAAGACTAAACCATTCCTTCCAACTACTAAAAAATCTTTCTCTTTGAAATTTTCTTTTTTCATTTTCTAATAATCTCTCTTTTTTGGCGAAAGATTTTGTCACCCACTTTTCGAAAGGGATCTTTTTTATAATCGCCATTTTCCTCTCCACTTCTAATAATTGTCCGGAACTAAGATAAGGATGAAATGTGCTTATCAATTCAAGAGTTTTTAAAAACATCTCAACAGTTGCATCTTTTATAAGCTTTTGCTCATGACTTAAATCAGTCCACTCTATCTCTGGATAAAAACGGTTCCTGTTTGGTGAAATTTGATCTTCTGACATTTGACCAGGTTCTCTAAGCCATCTATTAGTATTTTCATCAAATCTCCTCCAATATAAAAAAGGATTAATAAAAATTGTTTTACCAGATACTTTGACAACATCTTGTTGAAGATGATTAGTTATCTTTCTTTCAGAATTTTTCGATTTTATCAAAAGCCTAAATTAATAATCTAATTAAAGAGTATCTTTTATTCAAATTTTTTCCAGAAATATAAAAAAATTATCCTATGAGTATTAATTTATCGATAACTGCCAACGCTTCTTTAGATAATTACAGTATTCACAATTTAAAGAGGGTTTGGGAAAATTATCCGAACGTAATAAATTCACTGTATCAACTATCTTATTTTCTACCCATCCAGTGGAACAATCTAATTTAATTAGATGTACGTCAAAATTTAATCGGTTATTAAATAACTCTTCATTTTTCTTTCCATTGAAATATAAAAGATAAGCTTCTTTAGCTACTTGAAAACCATTTTTTTTAAATAACCACTGATACATTTCTAATTGTCTTTTATAAGCTTTTGCATATTCGTACTTATTAAAAGTCTCAGACCAATCAAAATTATTTTTAGCTGTTGCTTTTACATCCACAATAATAAGATCACCATTTTTTTTCTGCCAAATATCATCTACTGCTCCACCAAAATCATAGTTATGTTCAATTGACTTATATCTTATACCTTGAAAATTACTTCTCCAAAGTTCTAAATCTTTGTGTTTAAAAGGAACAGCATCAATACCATATTCAATAAATAAAGGATGGGGCTCCTGAATTTTTCTATAGTAATCAAACTCATTTTTACATAAATTATCTACAGCAATATTTAGAGTAAATGGTAATGATGGTGGTTTTATTTTATATTTTTTGTCAAGTACACAACATCTTGGACAATTAAGATATTTCTCAACGGTAGATCTACTTAATTTAATAATCTCACTCATTTCAATTAAATTTCATTTAAAAATATTTTTTACATAAAATTAAAGTATTAAATTTGAGGAAATTTGTTAACTTACTCCCACTCAATAGTTCCAGGAGGTTTACTCGTAATATCATAGACAACTCGATTAACTAAAACTACTTCATTTACAATTCTATTGGCAATCCTCTCCAAAATCTGAAAAGGAATTTTTGACCAATCAGCTGTCATACCATCCTCACTTGATACGCAACGTAAAACTATTGGCCATGAATAAGTCCTTTTATCTCCCATAACTCCAACAGTTTTAACCGGTAGCAATACTGCAAAAGTTTGCCAAATATCATTATAAAGCCCTGCTTTTTTAATTTCGTCTCTTACTATCCAGTCTGCATCTCTTAAACAATCAAGTTTTTCATTATTAACCTCACCTAGGATTCTAATAGCTAATCCCGGGCCAGGGAATGGATGCCTTTTTACAATTTCATCTGGTAAACCTAACGAAGCTCCTACTTTTCTGACTTCATCCTTAAAAAGTTTTCTTAATGGTTCAACCAATTTAAATTGTAAATCTTTTGGCAATCCACCTACATTATGATGACTCTTTATTTTTACAGCTATTCTTTCACCAGTCTTAGGATCAATATTAGTACCAGCACTTTCAATAACATCAGGATAGAGAGTACCTTGGGCTAAATACTGAAAAGGTCCCAATCTATTACTTTCTTCTTCAAATACTCTAATAAATTCTTCACCTATAATTTTCCTTTTTTGTTCTGGATCAGTAATCCCTTGTAATTTGGAAATAAATCTTTCTCTTGCATTTATATATTCGACTTTTATATGAAACTTCTTATCAAAAAAATTCATTAAAAATTCTGGTTCACCTTTTCTCATAAAACCTTGGTCTATAAACATGCATGTAAGCTGATTTCCAATTGCTTTATTTAGAAGAAAAGCAAGAGTTGAGGAATCAACACCTCCAGACAGGGCAAGCAAAACTTTTTTATTGCCAACTTGCTCTCTTATTCTGGGAATAGTTTCCTCTATGTATGTTTCGGTTGTCCAATCAGCCGCACAACAAGAAATTTTATAAACAAAATTTTTTATTACCGTCATCCCAAACTCGGAATGAATAACTTCAGGATGAAATTGTACGCCAAATAATTTCTTTACCTCATTTGAAATTGCAGCGTGAAGTGTGTTCTCGGTATGAGCAATTTTATTAAATCCATCAGGCAAACAATTAATAGAATCGCCATGACTCATCCACATAATAGATTTATCTTCTACATCAGAAAGGAGGTTAGATTCTTGATCTATATTTATTGGTGCTCTACCATATTCAGCTTTTTTGGTTGCTGAAATAACAGACCCTCCAAGTTCTTTGACCATTAACTGCATTCCATAGCATATACCAAGAATAGGAATTCCTAAATTAAAAATTTTTACATCACACTTAGGAGCATTTTGCTCATATACAGAATTTGGGCCGCCACTCAAAATAATCCCTTTAGGATTAATGTTTTTAATTTCCTCAATTGAAATACAATTACTTACTACACAAGAAAAAACATTAGTTTCTCTAATTCTTCTTGCAATCAATTCAGAATATTGAGATCCGAAATCTAAAATTAATATTGAAGGATCTCGTTCTTTTTTTAAAGATGTTTGACTCATGTATAAAAATTAGCTCAATTTATTAAGAAAAGCATAATGAATCACAAATTAATCTTTTTGAAAATAAGAAATATAATTATTACCGTAAATTCCAGCCCACCTTATTTTTCTCTTTCTATCAAAAATGATTGATGCGATTTCAATATTAGATTTTACATACCTATTTACATAAGCGAAAGAACGCTTTTCAATCGTATTTGATAAATTATTAAATAATTTATCAGCCAAAGATTTATTAAATCTTTCAAGAATTAGTAATGCATCCTCAATGTTATTTAGCAGAGATAACTCTTCTATTATCTCAGGTGGCAACTTTTCTTGAACGGCTAAATAAACAAGAATCTCAATTCTTGCATCAGCTAAATGATTATGTGTATGAAAAATACCACCTGCTAATTTAATCAATTTTCCGTGATAACCAAAAAGAATTACAGTTTTAACTTTTTTTATTGCAGCATCAACTAATAAAGGTCCTATCCAATTTCCAATTTTGATAATTGGCAAATTAACATTTTGAGTTTTTGCTAAATTTAATCCATTTTCACCAATAACAAAAACAACTTCCCCTTTAAAATCATTTTGAATTAACTTTGTTAGCTCAGTTTTAGCCTCTTCTAATTGATCAGGTGAAGCACTCGAATAAGTCTCAGCAGAAGTACCAATTATTGATAATCCATCAACGATACCAAATGACTTATTACTTGTTCTTTCAGCTAAAAATACCCCATTTGGGAAAATAATTTCTAGTTTCAAAGTAAAGCCCTTAGGAATGCTATCTAATAAATTTTCATATAAAACTTCTTTTGCAAAATTTGAAATGCATATCTCTGATGTATCCTCTCTTTTACCTACACCATATCCTGCAATAATATTTATAGGAATTGTTTGAGCAGGATTATTAAAAGAAATTTTTTCTAAAGAGGCTATTGTCCATATTTCTAAGTTTTCTGTTAAGTCAAGATCTAATCCAGACTTTGCAAAGGCAATTCCTAAAGCATGCGATTCATCTTTAAGTAAACCAACAGAATGAATCTCTATTTTTATTTCTTTTTTTTCATTAGGAATTTTTATTAGTTCATAATTTTCAAATGGTAACCCTACTAGTTTTTTTAATGCTGACCTAGCAGCTCCAGCAACCCACAAAGGTAAAGAAAATCCTTTTTTCAAACCAAGTAATTGAAAAATATATAATGAGAACTAATCTAAGAATGACCTATTTCACAAAAAGTGGCCATACAACAAAAATTATCATTGATGATCCCTGGACCCACGCCAGTTCCAGAAAAAGTTTTACAAGCATTAAGTAAGCATCCAATAGGCCATCGCAGTAAAGAATTCCAAGATCTTGTAGAAAGTACTACTAAAAATTTACAGTGGCTTCATCAAACTCAAAATGATGTTTTAACAATTACTGGTAGTGGTACTGCGGCTATGGAGGCTGGAATAATAAATACTCTTAGTAAAGGAGATAAAGTAATTTGTGGAGAAAACGGAAAATTTGGCGAAAGATGGGTAAAAGTTGCTAAAGAATTTGATCTAGATGTAATAAAAATTACTTCCGAATGGGGAAATCCGCTTGATCCAGAAGAATTCAAAAAAGTGTTAGAAGAAGATAAACAGAAAGCAATCAAAGCAGTTATTTTGACTCATTCTGAAACCTCAACAGGTGTAATCAATGATCTAGAAACTATAAGTTCATATATTCGCGAACACAACACAGCATTATCAATTGTTGACTGCGTTACAAGTCTTGGTGCTTGCAATGTACCAGTAGATAAATGGAAATTAGATATAGTTGCGTCAGGATCACAAAAGGGATATATGATACCTCCAGGGCTTAGTTTTATAACAATGAGTCAAAAAGCGTGGGAAGCTGCAGAAAAATCTAATTTACCAAAATTTTACTTAAATTTAAAATCTTACAGAAAAAGTCTTTCAAGTAACAGTAATCCATATACTCCAGCAGTTAATTTAGTTTTTGCTCTAGATGAAGCTTTAAAAATGATGCGAGAAGAAGGCTTAGATAACATTTTCTTCAGACACAATAAACATAAATTAGCAATGAGCAACGCTGTCAAAGCTTTGAATCTAAAATTATTTGCTAATGAAAAATATTTAAGCCCTTCGGTTACTGCAATAAAAACTGAAGGAATGGATGCTGAAGAATTTAGAAAAAGAATAAAAAGTAATTTTGATATTTTACTTGCTGGTGGTCAAGATCATTTGAAGGGGAAAATATTTAGAGTTGGACATTTAGGTTATGTTAATGATAGGGATATTATTACCGTAATTTCTGCTATAAGTAATACTTTGCTCACCCTCGGCAAAATTACAGCCCAACAAGCTGGTGAAGCATTAGCAGTCGCATCTAAATTTCTTGAGGGAAGTTAAGTGCCTGGCTCTTCAATATTTCCTCCCAATTCAACAATCTTCTTTTTAAGAACAATTGATTTCTTTTCATCACCATTTGTTTGAGCTATCGCAAGGGCGAACTCTAATTTTTCAAGCTGGTGACCACCTTCAAAAAAAGATAATTTTTTCTTAATGCGATTTTGATTATCTTTATGTGAAATTTGTGAAGACATAAAAATTCATGCTTTAATTAATATTATGCCAACAAAAGGGGACATTACGAGAGAAAACCAAAATATTATTTGACTATAAACTTAAACAAAAAAAATTCTTTCTAATATTATGATCAAACATCTATGAAATTTATGCCTAACATAAATTTACTATATTATTTAATTGCAGGTTGTATTTTTGGAGCTTTAGCTCTAAAAACAGGAATTCCTGCTGCTCCTCTTGCTGGTGCTTTAATAGGTGCAAGCATACTTAGCATAAGTGGCAAAGTCGATATAGCAGAGTGGCCAATTGGCACAAGAACAGTCTTAGAAATCGGAATTGGAACTGTCATTGGTACATCATTAACAAAGGACTCATTAGTTGATATTCAAAACTTATGGAGGCCAGCCATATTAATAACTTTTACTTTAGTTATTACTGGACTAGCAATTGGATTATGGACAAGCAGATTACTTAAAATAGATGTAATAACAACAATTCTTGGAGCAGCACCTGGAGGAATTAGCGGAATGAGTCTTGTTGGTTCTGAATACGGAGTAGGAGCTGCAGTAGCAACTCTACACGCAGTGAGATTAATTACTGTGCTTTTAATTCTTCCATTAGTTGTGAAATGCTTAAATATATTTGGAGTAATTAAATCTTAAATTGCTATAGACATCCTCAAAATAAAAGATATTTTTAAAGTAAAAATCTTGTATTTAATGAAGGGATCTAAAAAAAAATTAATTTTTATAACCTTAAGTATAGTATGTCCTTTCTTACTACAGACGTTAAAAGTTAACGCAGGATCTTTTGGGGCGGAAATTTTTTGTACCATGAGAGATGGAGGTAATGATCATGAAAGTAGTTGGAATGCAGCATATACATATATAAAAAAACAAAAGGGGGGAATATTCAAAGTTTCGCCTAAAGATGCAGCATCGCAAATTACTGAAACTGTTATAAGAGAAGGCGAAAAATTAAGTTATTGTATTGAATATTTAGATAATCTTTATCCGGATAGAAAATTAATACGTAATTTAGAAAAAGAAGAAAAAAGAAAAGAAAAAGAAGCAAAAGAAAGAGAAAACAAAAGAAAAAAATTAGAACAAGAATTAGAAGAAAATGATGTAGAGTTTATTGATGAACCACTCGATAGATATAGTTATTAATTTAGGTTTCAAAAATAATAATTTTTTCTAAGTATAATGAATACAATTTTGTATCTAAACACACTGAATCATGTTTTTGCTGGCAAATTTAGCATAAAAATATTGGGTAATTATTGACTTTTAATATATTCAAGCCATTATTTATTTAACTAAATATTCTGAATGCATATTAATGATGCGGTGTTTTTAGAGGATTTATGTCCTAAGTTTAGATTGAGACAATGGCGAAAATCTATTCATAGATTTACAGGAAAAAGTTGTATATATTGCGGAAAACCATCTGAATCTATTGACCATGTAATACCAAGATGCCAAGGAGGTTTAAGTACAACAGAAAACTGCGTCCCTGCATGTCTTTCCTGTAACGGAGATAAATCAAATGAAAATGCTTTGTATTGGTATAGAAGGCAAAAATTTTATGATCCTCGAAGAGCAATGGCTATAAGAGCTTGGTTAGAGGGAGATTTGAGATTAGCTATTAGATTACTGCAATGGGCTAACCCTAATTTTAAGGTAAAAAATAAAAATTACAAAAAAGATGAATCAGAATATAAGGCAGCTTGACTACCAAACATTACATATTTTTCTAGAGTTATAACTCTCACATATATTTTCCAATTGTTTTG
This sequence comes from uncultured Prochlorococcus sp., assembly GCA_902544495.1. Lineage (GTDB taxonomy): Bacteria > Cyanobacteriota > Cyanobacteriia > PCC-6307 > Cyanobiaceae > Prochlorococcus_A. The sequence continues at coordinate 7,410 of CACCCI010000025.1, read as the reverse complement.
GGGATTCTGGAAATATTAAAATTGTCGAAAATGCGAGAAGAAAGACAAATAGTTTTTGGTAGAATTTAGAATTAACTAAACTAACTTCTTTCTCTATAAGACGGGGATAACTTTTGCTAACACAGAAAGTTTTTGATTTTAAATCAGGCTTAAGAGCTGTCTTCATCAATAATTAATACATATGTACTACTTTAACCAAACATGAAGAAACCTGCAAGTTTACTCGGAAATAAAAAAAAATTTTTAGTCTTGGGATGTGGTTTCAGCGGTAGTTATTTTGCAAAAACTATTCGAAAATTCGGTTGCGTTGTTTTAACAAGCTCAAGAACTGCGAAAAAAGATCCAAATAGTTTCATTTTCAATAGTGAAAACGGTATTCTTCCTGATGAAAAAATTTTTGATGGAGTAACGCATATTCTTAGTTGCATTCCTCCTGACAAAAATGGTGATGATCCAGTATTAAAAACTCTTCAAAATAAACTACAAGATTTACCACTTGAATGGGTTGGATATTTATCAACCACAGGAGTATATGGAAATACTGAGGGTGGTTGGGTTTCTGAGATAGATCAGCCTAATCCTTTTCAAAAAAGAAGTTTTAATAGATTAAATTGCGAAAAAAAATGGATTAAATCTAGTTTACCCGTGCAAATTTTTAGATTGCCTGGTATCTATGGACCTGGAAGATCCACTTTTGAAGCAATCAAAAATCAAAAAATTCGAGTAATTTTTAAAAAAGCTCAAGTATTTTCAAGAGTTCATGTTGCTGACATAACACATGCGATAATTTTTTTATTACAAAACAAAGATTATTTAAAATTTCACCAAATCATTAATATTGCAGATGATGAACCCTGTTCGCAGTTAGAAGTTATTCAATATTGCTACGATTTACTTGGTTTAAAAATGCCAAAGCCAATATTATTTGAAGATGTAAAAGATGAATTATCTCCTATCGCTCAATCTTTTTGGATGGAAAATAGAAGAGTTTCAAACAAACTTTTATGCGAAAAACTGGGATATAAACTAATTTATAAAAACTATAAATTAGGCTTAAAAAATTGCCATCTAAACAATTAAAAATAAATTAAACCTTTTTATGAATTTTCAAAATACAAACAAAATATTGAAGATAGTATTAAGCGTTGGAGATGAGTCAGGTATTGGACCTGAAATAATTTTAAAAGCACTTTACTCTAATCAGATACCAAGAAATATTGACTTTATATTAGTTGGATCAAAAAAAAATCTACAAAATACATACAAACATCTTAGATCATTAGGATTAGAAAACCTCGCAAATCCAAAAAATTTCAAGATACATGATCTCGAAATTTCTTCATTAGATAATGGTCCTAAATCTAGTTACGGTAATTCAAGTTTCCAATATTTAACGAAAGCAATAGAAATTGTAAAACAATATCCCAATTCAGCACTTGTAACTGGACCAATTTGCAAGAAATCTTGGTCTCTAGCAGGTCATTATTTCTCTGGTCAAACTGAAGTATTAGCAAAAGCATGTGGAGTAAAAAAAGTTGGAATGTTATTTACAGCAAAATCACCAACTACAGGTTGGAGATTTAATACTTTACTAGCTACAACTCACATATCCCTTTCTGAGGTTCCTAAGAAATTAACTACAGAATTAATCCACTCTAAACTGGATCTTTTCAAAGATTTTTGTAACACCTATACTGATAAACCCACTTTAAAAGTCGCAGGATTAAACCCTCATGCCGGCGAAGAAGGTATTTTAGGTCATGAAGAAAAGGATTGGCTCAATGACGCATTAATTACATGGAATGAGAAGAATAAAGATATTAGATTATTTGGCCCTTTATCACCAGATAGTTGCTGGAATTCTTCAGTAAAAGCATGGAATGACAAAAATGCCGAAAAACATGATGGCATTCTTGCTATGTATCATGATCAAGGTTTAATACCAATGAAAGTGATAGCTCTTAATTATTCAGTAAATACCACAATCGGTTTACCTTTTATAAGAACCTCTCCAGATCATGGAACGGGATTTGATATCGCTGGCAAAGGAATTGCTCAATCTCAAAGCATGATTGAGGCTATTAAGGCTGCCGTAGAGATGACTAACAATTCAAGACTGCTTAACACGCATTAAAACTTGACCAAATTCAACTGGTGTCCCATTTTCAACGAGAATCTCTACAATTTCAGCATTAAATTCAGATTCAATTTCATTCATTAACTTCATTGCTTCCAAAATACAAATAGTTTGACCGACCTTAACATTATTTCCTACTTCTACAAATGGCTCCTCCCCAGGCGCTGCAGCCCTATAAAATGTTCCAACCATAGGAGAAGTAATTTCAGTTAGGTCAGAACGTCCTGGGGGTGCCACCTGAGGTGCTTCAGGCTCATTAACAACTGGGATATTATCATTAATAGTTTTTTGATTAGCAATTGTCTGCTTATCAAATGAAGTATTAGAAACTAAATTATTAATAACTTGATTCTGATCAAGAACATTCCTTTTTATTTCGAGTTTAAAATCTTCTCCCTCTAGCGAGAACTCTTGTATATCACTAGTAGAGATTTTCTCTATTAAGCGATCTAAGTCATCATGATCTAATTTCATAGCCATTAATTTTCACGTCCAAGATAAGTGTCATTTCGAGTATCAACTTTAATCATTTCTCCCACAGAAATAAATAAAGGAACCATAACTTGAGCACCTGTTTCTAGAATAGCTGGTTTCGTGCCCCCACTAGCAGTGTCACCTTTAACTCCTGGATCAGTCTCTGTAACTTTCAAAGTAATAGATATTGGAAGTTCTACTTCTAAAACTTTACCATTATGGAAAATTACATTAACCTCCATTCCCTCTTTCAAATACTTTGCGCCTTTACCGATTTGTTCAGAGGTAAGTCTTGTCTCTTCAAAACTTATCATGTCCATAAAAACATAATCACCAGACTCCACATAAGTATGCTGCAGGTTAGACTTCTCAAGGATAGCCTGCTGTACTGATTCTCCGGCTCGAAAAGTTTTTTCAACAACGTTGCCGCTTTGAACTGATTTTAATTTTGTTCGTACGAAAGCAGAACCCTTACCAGGCTTGACATGTAGAAATTCTACAACACGCCAAACTTGTCCATCCAATTCGATGGTAGTACCTGTGCGAAAATCGTTACTGGAAATCATTCCTGTATTACATCCCCCAAGGATCATAAACCTGCAAGAGTGCTATGCAAAAATTCTTATCAAATCAGAACAAACTTTTCTTAATCCTATCGATTGTAATTTTACAGGTTTTTCTTTTAAAACCTATTCAAGTATTAGCTGATTTACCTACTGGAAATGCAGTAAAAGACCCTAATGCAATCCTCAGAAACGCACTCCCTATCAAGCAAGTTGAGTTACAAGAAATTCAACACAAACTGGAAGAAACTAGTGACCTTGTAAGAGGAGGAAGATGGCCCGCTCTCACGAAAACTGTTACAAAATGTCAATCTTTGCTAAAAAAATACCAAAGTAAAATTATTCAAGATTTACCAAAAGATAAAAAGAAGATTGCTGAAAAAACATTTTTAGAACTCAAAGAAAATTTTGATAGTCTTCAAGATTACTCTAAATCAAAGGATAAATACTCGTTTATTGCGACTCGAAGAAATGCTTTAGATAAAATAGGTGGATTAGAAGAATATTTTCTACCAAAAGAATTTCCATACTTTATTCCCCAAGAATTTGATAATTTACCAAGATTGCTGGGCAGAGCAAAAGTCAATATAAAAACTTCCAAAGGAGATATGCAGGCAATTGTGGATGGATTTAATGCCCCACTTACAGCAGGAGCATTTATAGATTTATCTTCAAAAAACTTCTATAAAGATCTACCCATTAACAGAGCCGAAGAATTTTTTGTACTGCAAACAGGTGATCCAATTGGTGATGATATTGGTTACATAGATCCTGCAACAAACGAAGAACGTCACGTTCCCTTAGAAATAAGAATTCCTGATGAACAAGATACTTTTTACAATCAAACTTTTGAAGATTTAGGTCTTTACACAGAGACGCCAACATTACCTTTTGCAACACTCGGCACTCTAGGATGGTCCCATTCGAATGCCGCAGTTGATGATGGGTCTTCGCAATTTTTCTTTTTTTTATACGAAGCAGAATTAAATCCAGCGGGTCGCAATTTAATTGACGGAAGGAATGCCGCCTTTGGTTACGTTGTAGATGGATTTGATGTATTAGAAGAGCTTACTAAAGATGACACAATAATTTCGATTGATGTTTTAGAAGGGATTGAAAACCTCAAATTAAATGCATAAAGAAATCTTAGAAGATATAGGGGAAAAAGAATTAATAAATAGGCTAGGAAAATTTATGCCTAAAAATCAAGTTTCAGATGATTGCGCTTTAATCAAAACTAAAAATGAAAATTTACTTGTTAATACTGATTCTTTAGTGGAAAATGTTCATTTCAATGACATTAGCATTTGCCCCCAAGACCTTGGATGGAAGGCAGTTGTAAGCAACATCTCTGACTTATTATCTAGTGGAAGCAAGAAAACTATTGGTATTACAATAAGCTTAGTTCTTCCTGCAAGAACTGAGTGGATTTGGGTTGAAGAATTATATAAAGGAATAAATAAAGCATTAAAAGAATATGGCGGATTGATTCTAGGGGGAGATTGCTCAAAGGGGAATGAAAAAATCATTTCAATTACGGCCTTTGGAATTCAAGGTGAGCTTAAATTAAGAAGAAACGCATGTAAACCAGGAGATATAATCTTAACTACAGGAATTCATGGTCTTAGCAAACTGGGATTTTTGATACAAAATAAAATTAATTTCGATAATGAATTTTCTCTGAATGAAAGATTAATCATTAAGTCTATTGAACATTTTTGTCGCCCTAAAGTTTACCCAAATTTTCTAAATAATCTCCTCAAAACTCGCTCCAATAAAAATATAAGGAGAATAGGATGTACTGATAGCAGTGATGGCCTATTTCAAGCCTTACAAGATTTAGCAATAGCTAGCAACTGCAAAGCGATCATAAACTATGAAAAAATACCTAAAGATAAGAATTGGCCTAAAGGAGATATATGGGACGAATATTATTTTTTTGGAGGAGAAGATTATGAATTAGTTTTCTCATTGCCCAAAAAATGGGCAAAAAATTTATCTAAACTTGATAAAGATATTAACGAAATTGGTTTTTTTACTGATGGGGAACCATCAATAGAATTTAAAGATAATAAAAAAAACGAATTATTTAATAACACACCTTTCAAACACTTTTAATTACTCCCAATTTTTAGCAACAATCTCTGCTAAATCTACAACTCTCTGACTATAACCCCACTCATTGTCGTACCATGCAAGCACCTTTACAAGGTTATCTCCAATACACATAGTAAGATCACTATCTACAATTGATGATTCATTGGTTCCTGCATAATCGCTTGATACTAATGGTTCATCTCCATACTTAATGATACCTTTCATTGTACTTAGAGATGCTTCCTTGAGAGCATTATTAACTTCTTCAGTTGTGACAGATTTAGAAGATTCAAAAACAAAATCTACTGCTGAAACGTTAGGAGTTGGAACTCTCATTGCAATTCCAGTTAATTTACCTTTCATTTCTGGGTATACAAGAGCGACTGCTTTTGCAGCTCCTGTAGAAGTAGGAACGATGTTTGTAGCAGCGGCTCTAGCCCTTCTTAGATCTCTATGACTATTATCTAAAATTCTTTGATCACCTGTATAACTATGAATTGTAGTCATCAAACCTTTATTAATCCCAAAAGTTTGATCTAAAACTTTGACTACTGGGGCTAAACAGTTCGTTGTACAACTAGCATTACTCAAAATATCGTAATCTTTGTGTTTATACGTATCAGCATTAACTCCAACTACATAAGTACCAACACCATCGCCTTTACCAGGCGCAGTTAAGATAACTTTTTTTGCTCCTACATCTAAGTGCTTACTTGCACCTACGTCTGTATTAAATACTCCAGTAGATTCAATTACCAAATCTACACCCCAGTCTTTCCAGGGGAGATTGAGTGGGTTTCTATCGGAGAAACATTTAATTGTCTTATTATTAATTACAAAAGTATCATCAGTATATTGAATATCAACACCATCAAGTTGACCAAGGACCGAATCATATTTCAATAAATGAGCATTAGTCTTAGGATCTGATGTAACGTTAATTCCCACTACTTCAATATTGGTGTAAGCCCCTCTACTAAGCCAACAACGCATAAAGTTTCGACCAATTCTGCCAAAGCCGTTAATTGCAACACGCAAAGTCATAACTAATAATTTCTAAATGATTAACCTAAGTTGCTGATCATACTGAATTTTGTGCAATAACGTAAGGTTTTTTTGATTTATTAAGCAAATAAGTCTAGTTTTGTATTAATTCAAGGAAAAAAAACATTTTTTTTTAAGAAAAAATAGCAAAATTTTACCTAGAAGTTATTTTGATTTAAGTAAAAGATAAACATTGGATAAAGAATTACTTTTGAAAAGTCATTTTCATTTTATTGGGATCGGAGGTATTGGGATGTCAGCATTAGCAATGGGTTTACTTAAAAAAGGTTGTTCAGTTTCAGGATCAGATTTAGTTAAAAACGATGAAACTAATAAATTGGAGAAACTAGGTGCAGTAATCTTTACTTCTCAAGTACGACAAAATATTGAATTTGTTACTTCAAAATTTACCAACAGATTGATTAATTTTGTTGTAAGCTCCGCAATCAAGCCAGAAAATGAAGAATTTTCGTATTGCAAAGAAAAAAATTTATCAATAAAACATCGTTCAGAGATACTTGCAATGCTTATGCGCACTTATACTGCATTGGCGATAGCAGGCAGCCATGGAAAAACATCAACTAGTACATTTCTTTCTACGATACTTGAGTTATGTACACGTAATTCCTCTTCAATAACTGGAGGAATAATTCCTATTTACAACTCTAATTGTCATTTAGGAAATACAAAATACTTAGTAGCTGAAGTTGATGAATCTGATGGGACTATTGACAAATATAAATCTGATATTGGAATAATCAATAACATTGATTTTGATCATTGCGATCACTTTTCTAATTTAAGTGAAGTCATATCTTCTTTTAAAAGTTTCGCTAAAAACTCTAAAAAATTATTACTTAATTTTGATTGTGAAACCTCAAGAAAAAATTTTTATTCTGATTGCAAGTGGTCAAACTCTACGGCTAAAAACGTAGAATATGCAATAATCCCGAGTGAGATCAATTCAAAGTATACAATTGGAAAATATTATGAAAATGGAAATTTTATCAGTAATTTAAATATTCCAATTCCTGGACTACACAATCTATCCAATATCACCGCAGCAATAGCAGCTTCCAGAATGATAGGTGTAGA
>CACCCI010000024.1:0-15782 GCA_902544495.1 uncultured Prochlorococcus sp. | reverse complement strand
TGCTGCGGGTATTCCCTACTGGTCTATATCAGTGGCAAGGTTTGTTGATGGCAAACCCCAATCTTCTTTTTTAATAATTCCTACATTGAAAAAAAAGTTTGTATCCATTAAAGGTAAGGGGGTTTGGTTAAATAACGAGAAAATAGACCCTAAACAAAATAATCGTCAAAGTGAATGCATTTCTTTGTGTAGTAGATCTATAAAAATTTTGCAAAAAAAACCAAACTCATTATTTCCTGGCAAAATCAGACTCTTAGGTGTATCGAGTTTAAATCTTACGAGTGTGGCGATGGGGCAAACTTTTGGAGCAATAGAATCAACCCCCAAGATATGGGATATTGCAGCAGCCTGGCTGCTATTAGAAGAACTCAATTGTTCTATAGAATGGTTAGAAACAGATCCTTTAAATTTAGTTACGGGAGAAAACTTGAGTGATGTTAATTTTCCATTAATTGCTTGTAGATCTATCGAAAAAATTGAAATTTTAAAGCCATGGGGCAATCTATTATTGGAAAATTAGTTGCATCATAAATAAATAATTGCTTGAAAAATTTCTTAATCAGATACAATAAAAAATAAATAAAGTAAATATTTGAAGAAAATTAATATGCAGCGAAGTTCAACATGGATACTGAAAAGTTTATGGGGAGCCTGTGAGAGATGGAGCAAATCTGATTGTGTTGATTTAAGCGCTGCATTTGCATACTACACACTTCAATCATTTTTTCCTATTCTTCTAATTTCTCTTTCAATAGCTTCATGGTTCTTAGGAAAACAAGAGGGTTTAGATCAACAAATAATTTCTATTGCTGCGCAACTTTTACCTCCTTCAGTAGTTGATTTAGTAGAAACTACATTATTTAATTTGATAGATCAAGGTTTTGGGGCAGGAATTCTAGGTGCTATGTTTTTGCTTTTTACAGCAGGCAATGCATATCTATCTCTTCAAAGAGGTTCAGATAGGCTTTGGGAGGACGAAATTCCTTCTAAGAAAGTAAATGCTGCGTGGAGAGTACAAGCTTCTAGGTTTCTCAGAAATAGAGTTGAAGCCTTTTTAATAGTATTCATTATTGGTTTTTTAATGGTATTAGATCAGATTAGTGCAAATCTTAGAATGATACCAAGTAACGTTTTAGAAAATCTTTCACAATCTAATAATCTTTTTTCTGATTTATTATTAAAGTTGCCGCTGTTACAAGTTGGTCAATTTGCAATACCACTAATGGGATTTTCTTTAATGGCTCTTTTATTACAAGCTCTCTTGCCAAGTAGAAAAGTTCCTTTAAAACCTCTTTTACCTGGATCTTTTCTTATTGGAATTGGCCTAACCACTTTGAACCTAGCAGTAAGTAAAAGTATTCTCTCACTTGGAGCAAGATTTCAGGCATATGGTTTTATTGGAGGTTTTCTTGTACTTACTTTATGGGTATGGCTATTAGGAGTGATTTTATATTTTGGACAGTGCTGGAGCGTAGTTATTGCTAATATGACTTTAGTGAATAAAAAAAGATATTAGATATAACTAAAATTAAGATGTATTATTTTCTTAAGACTAATAAGAACTTTTTCATATATTCATTGTTGATAATTATAGTTATTCCAATTTTTGGATTAAACTTTTTCATAAGCTTTCTTAGTAATATCCTACTCTTATTATTTTTAATTCCTCTATTATTGATAATTTTAGTATTTTTGGGTTTTAACTATTACAAATCAAAAATTAATACATGTAATAGTTGTGGGGCAATATCCTTAGGATTAAGTGAAACCTGCATGAATTGTGGAGCAAGTCTAGAAAATATCAAAAATAATAACCAACTTAATAAAAAGCCTAGTGAAAGTACAATTGAAGTGAAAGCAGAAGAAGTAAATTAAAATACTAACCTATTCCAATTTGTCGAAGAATACTTTGTCCAGTTATTAATTCAGTACCAAGACCAATCAAAATGCCCATCATTGCCATACGGCCATTCCAGGTTTCTGCAAAATTTACAAAGCCAAATCTTGGTTGATTGTCATTATTCATAATTAACTAAATTACACATCAAATATTTTAACGTTTTAAGGAAGAATTTATGATAAATAATAAATTATTTATTTAACATGTCTTGCACCATCAACAGGACGATACTCATCTCCAGTTAATTCCTCATATACAATAGCTGGCAATCCTGTATCAAACATTGTTTGCAAAGCCTCTTTTAACATAGGATTCCAACCTCCAGTACTAACTTTTCCATGTCTTACAGTCCAGTCCCAGGTTCCGTGAAGATCTCTGGGTAATCTACCTTCTCTATCTCTTCGAGCGACTAAGTCTAAAGATTCAATTAAACCAACAATAACTGGATTTTTACCGTAAGAAGGAGTAAGACTTAGTTCAAGTCTAACCGGATCTTCTTTAACCATCTTTAAACGAAATCTTGGTGGCAACTTAAGAGATCTGATTACCGCTGAAACAATTTTTGTTCTTAATTCCAAATTTTTTTTCCTAAATGTAATTTGATTAGTCAGTTGTCGAACCTTTTTCTTCTAATGTAGAATCATTGTCATTTGAAAATCTTACTGTTAAGAGTTCCTCTTCTGTTATATTGCCTGATTTATCTAAAAGTTCTGGGTGAATTGTATATTTTTTTTGTTTAAAACTGGAAGTACTGAAACGTTTATTTTTATTATCAGATATGCCCCAACCATTAGACATTACTTTAAAGGCTTTCCAAACTAAATAGGTTAAAGCCGCAGAATATATAATTGGAAATAGAATAGACATCGAACTTATAAATTAAGTTGTTATATGTTTAGTATCATAGCCCGAAAAAAAGAAATTTAGCTATTTTAAGTTATTAAATTATTCTCTAGATTCAAATTTTTTAAATAGTGGTTATATTTAAATTACACTGATACGATGTATTACATCTTTCGAGGAACATAAAAATTCAAAATTGAAAAGATACATTCAAAAGCTGTTAATAATCTCATCATTTATTACATTGGGCTTTACTTGTACTGCAAAAGTAATGTCCCAACCATTAATTAAAGCAAAAATTAATGAAGTTGATTTATATTCAAAAAAATCTTTTATAACTAAAGCTGTAGAAAGAACCGGTGCAGCTGTAGTGACAATTGATACTCAAAGATATATTAAAAAAAGAAAATTTCCTAGAAATTCTCAACCATTTCTAGATCCATATTTTGAAAGATTTTTTGGATTAGATTCACCTAATGACAATCGACCAAGGATAGAGCAAAGCCAAGGCAGTGGATTTATATTTGCTGATGGACTGATAATGACCAATGCTCATGTTGTGAATGGATCCGATAAGGTGATTGTAGGTTTAACCAATGGCAAAAAATTAGAGGCAAAACTTATAGGACAAGACTTTTTTACTGATTTAGCTGTGCTAAAAATTGAAGGGAAAGGACCTTGGCCAAAGGCAAAATTGGGCAATTCGGCAAAGATTAAAGTCGGTGATTGGGCAATAGCTGTTGGAAATCCATTCGGATTGGAAAACACAGTTACCCTTGGTATTATTAGTAATCTAAATAGAAACGTCACTCAATTAGGAATATATGATAAAAAACTCGAATTGATTCAAACAGACGCTGCTATTAATCCTGGCAATTCAGGAGGTCCACTTTTGAATAGCGAAGGAGAAGTAATTGGTATTAATACCTTGATAAGATCAGGCCCAGGAGCTGGTCTGAGTTTCGCAATCCCAATTAATAAAGCTAAGGAAATTGCCTATCAACTTATAAAAAATGGAAAAGTAATACATCCTATGATTGGGATTAGCTTAATAGAAGAAAGTAATTCTGAGAGAAAAAATAATTTCGTTAAAGTTGGATATGTAGTACCGAACAGTCCAGCTGAAAAGAGTGGAATCATGATAGAAGATATTATAATAAAAGTCGGCAATAAAGATATTGAAACAGCATCAGACGTCATATATCAAATAAGTAAAAATGGTATTAATAAAAAAATAGATATATTATTAAAGCGTGGAAATAAATTTATTAAATTAAAAGTAATACCAACTGATATAACTAATCTAGAAAATAACTAAAAGATTTATTTGTCATTCTGTTTCAGTATTTCCACACACCTAGAAATACATCTACCATCTCTTATATCACAGGTAGTAATGCATTCAAAATAACTTTCAATTGGATCAGAAATTCGAAAATTTTTTTCTTGAAAATCGTAATTTTTCATTTAAATTATTAAAACTTATTTTAGTATTTTTAAGATTAATCAAGAAAGGTGAACTATGTAAAGATAAATGAGTGATCTTACTTAGCCAAATGTAAATTTTATTAAAAGTATTTAAATCTTTTTATGGCTTTGAGTTTTTTCTAAAAAATATTCGTAATTACCATCATATGAAAATAACTTTGAATCTTTAATTTCGACAATTCTATTTGCAACCTTTGAAATAAAATACCGATCATGAGAAATGATTAATAATGAACCTTTATAATTTTTAATTGCTAATTCTAAGTTTTCCTTAGATTGAAGATCTAAATGATTAGTTGGCTCGTCCAAAAGAAGAAAATTACTAGGATTAATAATCATGAGCGCCAATGCTAATCTTGCCTTTTCTCCCCCACTGAGTTGTTTAATATATTTAAAAACAGTTTCATTTTGAAAGCCAAACCCCCCTAAAAATGTTCTAACTTTTTTTTGGGACCATTCTGGAGACTTTTTACATATTAAATCAATAACCCTTTCGTGAAGTGAAAGTGCTTCAGCCTGATTCTGTTCATAATAGCTAGTAATTATATTATGTTTACCAAGGTTAATTTCACCAATTTCAGGAGATATTTTTTTCATAATAATTTTAAGCAATGTAGATTTGCCGCAGCCATTAGGTCCCAATATTGCTATTTTTTCCCCAGAAGAAATTTTTAAATTAATATCTAAAAAAAGAATTTTATCCTCGAAACTATGAGACAAATTTTTGATATTTAGAACTAATTTTCCTGAGCGAGGGCAGTCTGGAAAATTAAAAACAGGACTTTTTGATTTTGCTATGGGAGCCTCAATTTTAGAAATCTTTTTTAATTGTTTTTCTCTACTCTTTGCTTGAGAACTTCTAGTTGCACTAGCTCTAAATCTATCTATATACCTCTTCTGTAACTCAATTTCTTTTTGTTGTAATTGATATGCCTTATTTTGTGATTCTTCAATCAAAGATTTCTGTTCGACAAAAAAAGAATAGTTCCCATTATATGTTTCAGATGTTCCTCTATCAACAAAAATTATTTTTTTACATAATTTATCTAAGAAATATCTATCATGACTGATTATTATGACTGCAATTTTAAGCGATGATAGATATTCTTCCAACCAAAAAATAGTTTCTAAATCTAAATGATTGGTTGGTTCATCCAGTAAAAGTAAATCAGGTTTTTGTAAGATTATTTTTCCAAGTGCAACTTTCATCTGCCAACCACCCGAGAAATTGCCAACTAATTTATCTGCATCTTCTATAGAAAAGCCTAATTTTGGTAATATTTTTTCTACATCAGATTGCATTTTATAACCACCTAAAGCTTCAAATTTTGCTTGATATTTTGCGAGTTGATTTACAAATATTTCAAGTTCATCAGAATTTTTTTTTATATCCAACAATTTCATTTTATTCTCAATTTCTAAAAGTTTAATAGCAACACTTTGTATATCTTTAAAAGAACTTTCTAATTCCTGTCTAACTGAAAAATTCAAATTACAATCAAACTCTTGCTTTAAATGGGCAATTTTAGGGTTTCCCTCTTTGATGATCGTTCCACTTGTTTGCTCTTCCTCTCCAATTAAAAGCTTAAATTGGGTTGATTTACCTGCACCATTAGAACCAACTAAACCAACTTTTTCTCCTTTCTTAATCTCCCAACTGATATTTTTTAAAACAACATCTGTAGAATAAATTTTGCTTACACCTTCAAATCTAATCACTGTTTTAAAAATAGAATTTACAAAATCTGTGGCTTATTTACTAAAAAATATTTTGTGGAATAAAATTAAATCATGAAAAGAATAGAACAAATTGTAGTGATTTTCATAGCTGCAGCTCTTGCAATTCCAAGTTATTGGTTTTTTTGGACTTTGGCTGGTGGAGGAGGATACAATAAAAGAATAAAACCTATTCCTAATCCAAATAATAATTATTCGAAACCCTTTCCTAAAGACCTCCTCGAGCCTTGATTAGCCACATTTTAGTTGCCTCATCATCAATAGTACTCAAATATTCAATAACCTCTTCTTTAGTCACAGAAATATTTAACTCGTTGCCAATATCGCATATTTTATCCAAGGCTTTTTTGGGATTAGTTAAGGCTGTCATAAAAAGACTTTGTTTCTTTTTGGAATCGTTGGCTATTAACTTATAGAGCTTTTCAGCATTACTGGACATGTTTTTAAAATCTATTTATTAATAGATTATTACTTCAAGCTACATTTTGTTCATTATATTTATTATTAGATAAATCATTATCCACATCTTTTATTTCTTTTGCAGAGGCATCTGCCATACTTCTTGCGTCTAAACATAAAACTTTTCTTAATTTAGCAAAGTTAGCTGCGTGAGATTTTCTACCATCTTTTTGTGCATAATACTCAGACTGTTGAAGAATATGGTGAAGATGAGTTAGCAAATATGGACTAATTACAGCTGATACCAAAACGTCACTATTTTCATTATCGTGAGAATCAGAATTGACTAATCTTTTTTTCGGTTTATCAATTATCGACCTTTTAGGAGAATCAATTTTTCTTGAATTTTTCATGGGACAATAAAACAAATAATTGATAAGGATATCAATTTCCTTACTAATAATATACACAAAGATAGTATCCTTGACTAACTGTGTATACTAATAAGTAACAGTTATCAACTTTGACTCATGGCTACCCGCCAAAACTCAACTAATGGGAAGCCTAAATCCCCTAGGATTCAAGTAGTTCTCCCAGAATTAATATGTGAGCAATTAACTATTTTGGCTAATAATGAATCTAGAACAGTAAGTAATATGGCAAAAGTGTTAATACAAGAAGGTATAAAAAAATATTTAGAAAAAGAAAGTAAATTACCTGTTCCAGAAAATAATTTAAATACTGATAAATTTAGAGATGAACTTGAAAAACAAAGCGTAAGAAGATTAAAAAGGGCTCCTCAAAGGATTAAATACTATAAAAAATCTGATTAAAAATAATTAATTTTGAGGCAATTTCTGTAAATCTACAGTTTTACCCATGACTACCAAAATATTTCCTCTTTCCAAAATATATTTTGCTGGAGGATTAACTGTTAACTCTTCAGCAGGTCCTGCAGCAAGAACATTGACTAAATAATTTTTCCTCAAATTTAAATCTCTTAAAGATCTTCCAATAAATTCCTCTGGAACAGTTATTTCATCTATACCAGTTTGATTATCTAGTTCCAATCTTTCGATTAGGTTTGGTCTTACTAATTCTAAACCTAATCTTTCTCCTTGCATCCTAGAAGGGAAAACAACTTTATCTGCACCTACTCTTTTTAACATTTTTTCGTGCAAGTCACTGGTAGCTCTCGCTATTACTCTTTTCACTCTGCTGCCTTCACTATCCTTAGCGATAAGTGTCGTAGTTATACTTGCTTCAATAGGTTCACTAATACCCACTACAACAGTATTCATTTCAAGAATTCCCGATTCCTTCATAGACTCTTCATCAGTACAATCTACAACTCTCGCTTCTATCGAAGGTTCTAATTGCCTTAAATCATCAATAGCTTTTTCCGAATAATCTGCAGCCAAAACATCAGCACCATTACTAATAAGTTCTCTGCAAACTGCGGTTCCAAATCTTCCAACGCCGACAACTGCAAAAGTGAGTGCTTCATTTTCTTTCTTTTGAGACCACTGCCACCAATCAGCCATAATAAAATTCAGTCAATATTAGACATATAGATCAGCCCTAGGATAGCCAATTCTCTTTTGTCTATCTATTCTACTCTTATAAAGAGCCTGCCACAGTGCACTTAAAAGCAAAAGGATCCCAAGTCTGCCCACAAACATACCCACAATAAGAATAAATTGACCAAGATGATTTAATTTTGCTGTTAAACCAATATCAAAACCAACTGTTGCAAATGCAGATATGCAAGTAAACAGAATTTCTAGGAATGTGAATGATTCTTTTTTAACAAAAGTATTAGTTGTACTAAGCAACATTGCCATTAAAAGTACAAAAAGCAAAGATCCAACAGTGATTCCAACTGCCTTTAGAATAACTTTATCTGAAATTAATCTATTGCTAATAATTACATCTTTCTGACCTCTTAAAGTTGATCTAGTTGCAGCCATTAAAGCAATAAATGTAGTTGTTTTTATGCCCCCACCAGTACCTCCTGTACTTGCTCCAATAAACATAAGCGTCATTAATAATAAGAGGCCCGTATCTGAGATAGAGTTCAAAGAAATCGGAAAATTTGTAAAGCCTGCAGTTCTTGCACTAACTGTTTCGAAGATAGATGACATTAACCGTTCAAACAAATTTAAATCATTAAAAAATTGACTATTTAATAATGATTCAGTGATAAAGAATCCTAATGATCCGAACAATATTAGAGACAAACTTGTCCTAATAACTAGTCTGGAATGAAGGCTTAATTTCTTATAAGAGAGATTTTTTTTATGACTCCAAATATCATCAATAACCCGCCAACCCAATCCTCCCATAACAATGAGAAAAACAAAAACACTATTCACCAAATAATTTGTTCTATAGTCTTGAAGACTATTTGACATTAACGAAAATCCTGCATTGTTATATGCAGAAATACTGTGAAAAATCGAAGACCATAGTCTTTCCCAATTATTTTGAATGTCTACAAATCCAAAAGAATATAAGACAATTGCGCCCAAGGATATGATACTAATCGCAGTAATAGCAATGCTTTGAAAAGTTCGACCTATTCCTCCAACTCCAAATTCATCTAAAGTCTTTCCTTTATCTAATCTAGTTCTTAGCTTTGTCCCCTTTACAACAAAACCTTGTAAAAATGTTGTAATAGCCATTAATCCTAGACCACCTGATAAAAGCATAAAAGCTAAGAAAACTTGGCCAAAGAAATTTAAATCAACACCAATATCTATTATGGTTAAGCCAGTAACTGTTATTGCAGAAGTAGATGTAAAAAATGCTTCCCACAAACCAACCTTTGAAGATGAACATAATGGAGAGCTCAAAATTAAAGTTCCAAGGCAAATAATAAACAAGCCTGTAACAATAGTAAATTGAGGTACAGATAGCTTTTTGTAAGCATCTTTTAACTTATAAACCTTACTTGTGAATTTCACGATATTACCCGTAATTTAAAATTATCAATGCTGGCACAGTAAATGACATTATAAGTGTTAATCCAGCTCCGTATTTTGCAATATCAAAGAATCTATATCTTCCAGGACCATAAACCATTAAATTTGTTTGATAACCCATTGGAGTCAAGAAAGATTGACTTGCACCGAATAGAACAAGCATTATTAAAGCGCTTGGTGAAATTTCTAAAACATTTGAGAATTCAATAGCAACAGGCAAAATCAAAGCAACCGAGGCAGCATTACTTATAAATTGCGTAAGAATAACTGTAGATACAAAAATTACGACTAGTGCAAAATAAAGAGGCATTCCGTTAAGGACAAAGTTTAGATTAACAGCAATTACATCTGCTAATCCAGTTATCTGCATAGCTACACTAAAACACGATAAAGATCCCAGCAATAAAATGACGTCTAACCTAATTGATTTTTGTATCTCTGCAGGTCTTAAACATCCACAAGCAACCATTGCAATCACTGCTAAAAGAACTGAACCTACTAATGGAATTCTAGAAACCGAAGGCAAAACCACCATTCCTATTGCAATTGCAATCGATATAGGTTTTTTTATCAAAAAAGGTAAGTCATCTTCGAATTGATCTAAGATAAGCAAATCATTACTAGCTTGCAAACCTCTTATTGAATCTAAAGGTGCTTGCAATAATAAAACATCTCCAGCCCTTAAAACAGTTTGGCCTAATCTCTCCTGAACAGTTTGTTGACCTCTTCTTAATGCTAAAACCGTTGCATTATGACGCTGCCTAAATCTTAATTCTCTCAAACTTGCACCGGCTAAAGTTGAACCAGCTGGTAACAAGGCTTCAAAGGTCTTGGTACCCTCATCATCTGAGAAAACATTAGCCCCATCGAAAGATGTTTTGTTTTCTCCTAACAGAATAGTATGTTCCTGCTGCAGCCTAAATAAGTCTGCCCTTGTAACACGGATTATTAATCTATCATCCGGTTCAATCTTTCTATCAGCCAAAGGAGGAAGAATAACTTTTCCATTTCGTTGCAATTCCAGAACATCAACGTCAAATCGCCTTTGCAATCTACTATTTCTGACAGATTGTCCAACTAATTCTGAAGTAGAGGGAATAGTAACTTCAGTAAAATATATATTCATATCACCATTTTTAATAAACTCCTTATCTCTCCCTCTATCTGGCAAAAGCATGTCAGAAACCAGAATCATATAGGTTGTACCAATAAGCCACACAGGAATTCCTA
The DNA here is from genome assembly GCA_902544495.1 of uncultured Prochlorococcus sp. GTDB lineage: Bacteria > Cyanobacteriota > Cyanobacteriia > PCC-6307 > Cyanobiaceae > Prochlorococcus_A. Next base: position 5,201 of record CACCCI010000024.1, on the reverse strand, counting down.
TTGAAGTCAAACTAAATAATTCCAAATCTCCATAACCTAATTGTTGACTAATATCACTTACAAGAAGATTTACTGAACTACCTAATAATGTCAGAGTTCCACCGAGTAAAGTAGCAAAAGAAAGAGGTAATAATACTTTTGATGGTGATATTTTTCTTCGCTCACACCAACTTTCGATTAAAGGTAACAAAGATGCTACTACTGGAGTATTAGGAACAATTCCAGATATTGGAGCAATCAAAAAAGCTATTAAAGAAATTAATTTCCTTGGAGTTCGAATACTTTCAGAAGAAATCAATTCTCTCACTCTGTCTAAGGCACCACTTTTAAATAATGCTGAGGAAACTGCAAATAAACCCATAAGGGTAATTAAAGAAGGGCTACCAAATCCAGCTAAAGCTTTTTCAGGAGAAAGAACACCAGTAGATATAAATATTCCGACACATAACAAACCAGTCAATTCTGGTGCAATAGTATTTCTAATAAACAAAATTATTGACATTATTAAAACGACTACGGTTATAAACGCATCAAAATTATTACTAACTAATGCAATTAAATTCATACGAAACTTATTTAACTCAATATACCCAAAAACAATATTTCAAAAAAGTTTAATTCTAATAATCTTTTTTAAGAAACTTTTTAAAAATAGATTTTTTTTGGAATATCCATGAAGATGCAGATTTTAGGCTTTCTGTAATATCAGGCAACTTAGAAGCGTATATAAGTCTTCTTGCCTCAAAAGCCAATTTCCCAGATAAAGTAACCCCAAGCCCAGAAATTGAAGCTTCGCCTATTCCTAAGCTAATCATTTCACCGTTGTCTTGAAATTCAAAGGGTAAAGGATCTTTTCCTTGAATTAAAAGTTGTAAATTATTAGCGAGATGATTTCCTTCCTGCATAGCGACCTGAGCAGTTATTGGTAAATCCTCCATTCCTTCAATAACTGCAATATCACCAATAGCAAAACAGTTTTTATACTTTTCTATTTGCAAATTATTATTAACTAAAATTCGTCCAAATTTTTTTGTTATTTGATCAGTTTCTAAGTAAGACAAATTAGGTTTAACACCTGCTGTCCAAATAACAATATCTTTATCCAAGGAAGTTATTCCAACCTTACTAGAAATAATAATCTTAGTTTCTGAGACTTCTTTAACTGTGGAATTCAAAAGAACATTGATTTTTCTTTTTTCTAATGCCTGCTCTGCTTGTTCTCTATTAAAAATTTTGTTTTTATTGAGGATTTCGTTTGATTTTTCTATTACATTAATTTCAAATTGGTCTATAAATATATCTTTAATTTTGCATGCCAACTCGATGCCAGAGGGACCACCTCCAACTATGAATAACTTTTTATGCAAGGCATTATCTTGAGATTTTTTTAAAAAAGAATTTAATTTATTTAAATCGTGAATATCATTAAAAAAATAACAATTTTCGTCTACACCTTTTATAAGAAAACTATTTGTAATAGATCCTGTGCAGATAACGAGATACTGATAACTTAATTTTAATTCATCACTAAATTCAAGAATATTTTCTTTGAAGGAAATTCTCGTTAAACAATTTCTTAAAAAAGTTATCCCCGCGTCAGAAAATATATTTGCAAATTTTGGGGTAGCTTCCCAACTTCTTATTTCTTTACTTAAAACTTCGTACATTAAAGGTTTAAATATAAAGTTAGTTTCAGAATCAACTACAATTATCGGTAAAGAAGGATTAAGGTTCTTTAAATTCAAAGCAAATGTCATACCTGCAAAACCTGCTCCAACTATTACTATTGGTTTTTGTATTGATTTCATTAGAGAAATATTGTTATGCGTAAATGTATTATTAAACTATACGAATAATTTTTAAATTGAGCGAAATAAAATTAAACTCATAATCAAACTGAATAATGATTGAAAAAATCCACAAAGATATTCAAACCAACTTGAGGAAATATAATCAAGAGCTTGTAGATATGAAGCCTCAAGGAATGCTTACATGGGGTTATGAAAAGTTTGATAATCAATTTGCTATTACAACAAGTTTTGGTATACAGTCATCAGTCCTTTTAGATATGGTCAGTAAATTATCTCTACAAAAAAAAATCAAAATATTTTGGATAGATACAGGTTACCTTCCTCCAGAAACATACCATTATGCTGAAAAACTAATTGATAATTTATCCTTAGAAGTTGAAGTTCTGCAAAGTGAATTATCTCCAGCAAGAATGGAGGCCAAATATGGGAAACTTTGGGAAACAAAAAAAGAAAGTGATTTAGATAAGTATCATGAATTGAGAAAGATAAAACCTTTAGAAAATGGACTAAAAAAATACGATATTTTCTGCTGGGCAAGCGGTGTTAGATCGAGTCAAACAGAAAATAGAAACAAAATGAAATTCATAGACGTAATTCGTCAAAGACTCTCTTTAAGACCTTTATTAAATTGGACAAATAAAGATATTTTTTATTATATGGAAGAAAATAATTTACCTGCCCATCCACTTTTTATCAAAGGTTATTCTTCTGTAGGAGATTGGCATTCAAGCGGTCCCGATGGTAATGAAACAAAGGGCAGAGATACAAGATTTGGGGGGATTAAACAAGAATGTGGAATACACACTAATAACTAAATTGATCATAGAATAATGGTCTCAGATATAAATTTTTTATTAGTAGGCAATAGTAGGCTTCATTGGGCAAAATATTCTAAAAATCAATCTAAATTCTTCCACACCAAAAAAGAGCAAAAAGTTCCCGAAAATATAGATCTTGATCAATTAATTTGGGCTTCTGTAGGAAAACTACCAAATTTTTTGCTGAAAAAAGAAAATGAAATAAAAACTAAAGATATCCAATTATCAAATCTTCCTGATTATTTTGGAGTTGATAGAGCTCTTGCCTGTATTGCCGCTTTAAAAATTATTGAAAACCCTTTCAAAAAAGATTTGCTAATTGCAGATTTTGGAACAATATTATCAATAACAAAATTGAATTCAAATGGATCTATTATTGGAGGTCAACTTCTTCCAGGTTTTCTAACACAACTAAAATCAATGGAACAAAATACAAAAAATCTTAAAGTTCCCAAAAAATATGATATTCCTATCAAAGATTTTTTAATTAATACAGAAGAAGCAATATTAAAAGGAGTAATTAACTCTCTTACTGGCGTGATTAATAGTTTATTTAATCCCGCAAAGGATATATTAATAATCTGTGGGGGAGACTCTCAATTACTCACAAAATCTCTAAAGACTCAACAAGAAAATATTATCAATGATCCTAATTTAGTTATGGAGGGGATGATTATTCACCACCTGTCCGCAAAAAAATTAGCTTAACCCAAGGTCTGCAATTATATGATCAGCCATTATTGCTGCTTTTACCTTTAAGTAAATTTTTTCGATATTGCCATCAATATCAATCAAAAAAGTATTTCTCAACATTCCCATATATTCTTTTCCCATGAATTTCTTTAGTCCATAACTATCGTAATCAGAAGAAACTTTAAAAGGTTCAGGATCAGTTAAAAGAATAAAAGGTAAATTAAATTTTTCTATAAACTTCTGATGAGAGGATGCATTATCTTTGCTAATACCAAGCACAACAATATTATTTTTTTGGAGTAAATCCCAATTCTCTTTAAAATTACATGCTTCTTTAGTACATCCTGGAGTATTATCTTTTGGATAAAAATATAGTATTATTCTTTTACCTTTAAAATCACTAAGAGAAACTTCTTTCTCAAAAGAATCTTTTAATTTAAATTCTGGTGCTTTGTCGCCAACCTTAAGAGCCATTGAAATTATTAAATGAGTATGAATATAAAATACCAAAAATTTGGTTTTATGAGATTAAAGGTGTGCAAGATGTTGCAACGATAGAAGAAATTAAAACTGCAAAAAATCTATCAAATTCAAGATCAAAGATTTTTTTAGAAACAAGAGCTTATTTGCGACAATCACTTTCAACACTTTTTGATTTAGACCCCCTAGAAATTCCCATTAATGCTCATCCCGGAAAACCTCCAAGTTTACCCTCTGGCATGGGAAATATCAGTTTAAGTCATTGTAAAGATGCCATTACTATAGTCTGGCATAAAAGCAAAATAGGGATTGATATTGAGAGAACAGATAGAGATTTTAACTATGTAAAATTTGCAGAAAAATATTTTTTTCATACCAATAGATCAAGCCATAATAATTATTTGACAAAAAATATGATCTTAAATCAATGGTGTGCTGTTGAAGCCGCTATAAAATGGGATCATGGAAAATTAGCAAAAGACATTAACCATTGGCAATTTTTTGAAAAGCCAAAAAAGTTAATTCATAAGAAGAAAAACATACATTTAAATTATTCACAGATTAACTTCCATAATTGGACTATTGTTTTAGCTTATGAAGAAAAAACTTCTTTTAATCCTGAGATTATTTGTTGTTCGAAAAATTTTTAGTTTTCTTTTCTTCTAAGCAGTTCTTCATATTGAGTTTTTTCCCATCCATTATCATTTGGTTCCCATATTTTTAAACCTCTTAAAGATTTAGGAAGATATTCTTGTACGACCCAATTACCAGGATAATTATGAGGATTGACATAACTATTAGAATTATTTTTTAAATGAAGTGGAATATCATAAACATTAGTAGATTTGATTTTTTCAATTGCTTTAAAAATACTTTTTGTACTATTACTTTTTGGAGATATAGCTAAATATAAAGAAGCCTGAGTTAAAAAATATAATCCTTCTGGAAAGCCCACTCTATCAAAAGCATCACAACAGGATTGTACAACAACTATGGCATTAGGATCAGCTATTCCAATATCTTCACTTGCAGATATGAGTAGTCTTCTAAAGATAAAATTAGGATCTTCACCAGCCTCCAGCATATTCGCAAGCCAGAATAAAGTCGCATCTGGATCAGAACCTCTTATGGACTTGATAAAGGCACTTATCACATCGTAATGATTTTGACCATTTTTATCATAAACAATATTTTTCTTTTGAATTGCATCCTCTGCTATAGAGAGATTAATATTGATTTCTTTAGAATCATTTTTAGCAGTTGTTTCTATGGCCATCTCTAGCGCATTTATTAATGTTCTTGCATCGCCGCCAGAAAATTTAATTAAATGACTAATAGCATCTTGAGTTAAAAAAACCTTTTTTGAATCTTTGTTTTTAGAATAGTGAATTATGACTTT
>CACCCI010000023.1:0-15935 GCA_902544495.1 uncultured Prochlorococcus sp. | reverse complement strand
TCTTGGAGATACTATTGAAAAAATTGCCGCAGAAAAATTAGCAGTTATTGAAAAAAACTCAATTGTCATCTCATGCAAACAAAATAGTCGAGTTGAAAATTTAATAACCAAAAAAGTTAAAGAGGTTGAAGCAGAAATTATCTGGAAAGATTCAATTTCAAACAGCTATGAGCTTGGATTAAAAGGAATTTTTCAAAAACAAAATGCTTCAGTAGCTGTTGGAGCAATTGAAGCGTTGAATAATTTGGGATTTAATATAAAAGGAACACACATATCTGAAGGTCTTAAAAAGACATCTTGGCAGGGAAGGCTAGAAATAATAAATTTTTTGAACAAAGAAATTCTTGTAGATTGTGCGCATAATTATCCTGCTGCAAAAGCACTCTCTCATGAGCGAAGCAATTGGGAGAATGAAGATAAAGGAATTTATTGGATTTTAGGTGTCCAAAGACAAAAAGATTTTTACGCAATATTAAAAACGCTTCTAAAGAAAAATGATCACTTATTACTTGTGCCAGTGCCAAACCAACCTAGTTGGCAATTAAAAGATCTTTCTCAGATAAGAGAAATTGACCTTCAAAAAACAATTGAATTTAAATCATTTGAACTTGCCATTGATTATTTATTTTCCCTAGAAAAATGGCCACCTAATCATCCTGTCATAACGGGTTCTATTTTTTTAGTTGCTGAATTTATTAAATTTGCAAAAAAACAGAAATGTTAAATATTAAATTGTTCCTTTACTTCCCAACCTTCCAATTTTCCAGGGTTTAATAGCCCTTTAGGATCAAATTTTAATTTTGCTTTTACTTGATCTGCATCAACCACTCCAAGACCTCCGCCTTCGACAGTTAAAACATGGGGATTAAAAATAAACGCCCCAAGTTTCTTACAATCTCCCATTATTTCATTTAATTCATCTATCCCATTCCACCTTAATACAGGTAAAGCCGCTAATCGCGGTGATCCTTGTTGAGAAACTGCCTCTAAATGCCAAAGAACTTTTCTACCCCATTTTTTTCTCAGAAAATTAATCAATTCTAGTTCATTATTAAGTGGCAAAAGCATCTGTAAATAAGTCCAATTTTTATCCTTAGACCTCATATGAAGAGTTGTATGATTCCATACGACTTCAGAAATTCCATTAACGAGTTTTTCTTCTTCCCCAAGGAGGGTAAATTCAACTTTGAATTTTTTACAAATCAACTCGATCGTTTTTGTTCCTCCAAAAGTAGATTGAATTAATATCTTGTGACTTCTAGCATTACTTTTGAGCCATTTTGGCATTTGATCTACAATTTCATCTTCAAGAATTGCTCCTAGTTTCAGATCAATTGCTGCACTGGTGAAAGTTTTTAATATTTCTATTGTTTTTTCAAATTCAATACAGTCGATAACTATTGAATACCATTTACGTTTGATATCAGTAGCAAGTAGTAAAGAAGTAATTATTCCATTAGTCCCATAAGCATGATTTAGAGGTTCGGATTCTTCAGCATCAAATTTTAATAATTCAGGTTTTTCATTCATCGTTACTGCCTCTAAACCAATAAGATTTCCTGGATCTCTTAAAAATCCCCACCTAATTGAACCAATACCTCCCGATCCACCTGCAATAAAACCTCCAATTGTTGCAGTTTTCCAAGTACTAGGAAGCAACCTCAATTCCCTTCCATATTTCTCTAATTGTTTATTCAAATCTCCCATCACACAGCCAGATTGTACTTTTACAAAACCTGTATCTGGATCAAATTCTTCTAACTTATTAAAGTTACTCATTTGCATTACAACTCCTTTAAACAATGGAACAGCTTGTCCATAATTACCAGTACCTGATCCCCTTAAAGTAAGTGGGATAGAAAATTCCCAACAAATTTCTGCTACTTCCTTTACTGCTTTGTGATCACTAGGTTTTACCACCAAATCAGCAATACATTCGTCTAATTTTTCAGTAAGGATTGGAGAGTAGTTATAAAAATCTTTTGATAGCCTTTTTATGTCAGATTGGCTTTCAATTATCTCTAAGTTTTTAACTTCCCTAAATTTGTCTATAAATTTAAGAGTATTTGATGTCATTAAAATAAGATTCTAATTGTTTTGTATATAAATTAGCCGATTAACAATATAAATCGCCTTTTATAAACACTTTTCTCTTTAATGAACTCGAAAAAACATCTGCCCATCTTTGTGCATCTAAAATCACAAAATCAGCAGGGCAACCCTTTTTAATTAAACCATCCCATTTTAAGTTTAATAATCTGCTTGGAGCTAAAAAAATAGAAGATAGAGTCATTCTCTCCCAGGGATTTAGTTGAAGCATAGGTATAGAGCAAGACAACATATAAAAAGGATCAAAATTACCAAATGGGTACCAGGGATCTTGAACGTTATCACTACCTAGAGATACATCCACGTGTGATTTTTGTAATTGCTTTATTGGAGCAACTGGTCTTTTTAATGAGGTAGTTTTATTACTTCGATTGAGCAGCCAAAAATTTGTTAGAGGTAAAGCAATAACTTTAATATTTTTCTCAGCCATTTTTTCTCCTAAATTTAAAATCTCTCTATGACTTAGAGAAATAAGACTACTCAAATGACTACAAGTAATTGGAATACTTTTAATTTTTAAATTTTCGACTGTCTCTAATAAAACTTTTATTCCCGCTCCAGGCTCAATGGTCGATTCGTCTATATGCAAATCAATTTCTAATTTATATTTACTAGCTAGAAGAAGCATCTTTGCGAGAAATTTGCTTGTATCTTTTTTATTGAAAGGAGGAACAATTACACCTCCTAAAATACCTCCATTAGAAGAAAATATTTTTGCCAAATCTTCACCATTAGTTGTATCCCAGAATTCCAATGGAGCCAGAGCAACGAATTGTAAAGTCAACTCAGATGAAAATTTTTTTTGTAATTTAAAAAGTTCAATCCAAATATCAATATTTTGACTTTTGAAAGTATCAATATGACTTCTAATAGCTCGGTATCCATTTTGTATGGCGAGTTTTAATGATTTCTCAACTCTTTCAAGAACCTTATCTTTAGTTCTAGTTTTATGTTCTTCAAGATTTACTGATAATGCTCCCCAATAGTTTGATTCCAGATTAGGGAAGTCTGCCCATGTAAAAGATTTATCAAAATGCGAATGCGTTTCAACAAATCTTGGGAATAAAATATTTTTTGGTTTTGTAACTTTATTTTTTAAAGGCTTTAACTCAGAAACAAATCCATCCTCCCAACAAATGGAAACTGAACATAAATCCTCTATATCAATAGTGAGGTTATCTATATCTTCAATTAAACAAAGGCTTCTGGGAATCAGAACCTCAGCTGTACCGGAATTACTCAAATTTTTAGATTTTCTTTTATTTTAAATTATAAGAAAACTTTACTGAACTAGAAAATAATTCAAATTTCGCTAAAAGATAAAAATAACTATGAAAAATTCCCCTTGAGTTGTTAAATTTATAAATGTGAGGCGGGCGTCGCCAAGTGGTTAAGGCAGCGGCTTGTGGCGCCGCTATTCGGGGGTTCGAATCCCCTCGCTCGCCCTCAAAAATATTGCAGCAAAATTATTTAACTTGTAATTTTGAAATAAAGAATCATAAAAAATTCCTAGCAAAGTGCTAACAAAAACAAAATCAGACGAAAAAAAATCTCAAAAGAATTCAACTACTGGCAGTTATTGGATAACCACATTTGGATGCCAAATGAACAAGGCTGATTCTGAGAGAATGGCTGGGACATTAGAGAAAATGGGATATACCAGGGCAGATCATGAATTAAATGCCGATTTGGTCTTGTACAATACATGCACTATTAGAGATAATGCAGAGCAAAAAGTTTATAGCTTTCTAGGACGACAAGCAAAAAGAAAGCATAAAACACCTAGCTTAAAACTTGTTGTTGCGGGTTGTCTTGCTCAGCAAGAGGGAGAATCCTTACTAAGAAGGGTCCCAGAACTTGATTTGGTTATGGGGCCTCAACACGTAAATAATCTTGAGAATCTTCTGGAAAAAGTTGATTTAGGAAATCAAGTTGCTGCCACAGAAGAAACATTCATTTCTGAAGATATAACAAGTGCCAGAAGAGAAAGCTCTATTTGTGGCTGGGTTAATATCATCTATGGATGTAATGAAAGATGTTCATATTGTGTAGTCCCCTCTGTCAGAGGTAAAGAGCAATCAAGATATCCAAATGCGATAAAAAGTGAGATCCAAAAATTAGCTGATGATAATTTTAAAGAAATTACTCTTTTGGGTCAGAACATTGATGCTTATGGTAGAGATCTCCCAGGAACTACAAAAGAAGGGAGAAAAGAAAATACTCTTACTGATCTTTTGTATTATATTCATGATGTTAAAGGAATTCGCAGAATAAGATTTGCTACTAGTCATCCAAGATATTTTTCAAGAAGGTTGATTCAAGCTTGTTATGAACTTGATAAAGTTTGTGAACATTTCCACATCCCCTTCCAAAGTGGAAATGATGAAATTTTAAAGCAAATGTCCAGAGGATATACTATTAAAAAGTATAAAAATATTATCGAGAACATAAGGTCATTAATGCCAGATGCATCAATCACTGCTGACGCGATAGTAGCTTTCCCAGGAGAAACCGAACAACAATATCAAGATACATTAAAGCTTATATCAGAAATTGGCTTTGATCAGGTGAATACAGCAGCATACTCTCCAAGACCAAATACGCCTGCAGCAGTTTGGACGAATCAACTTTCGGAAGAGGTAAAAAAAGCTAGATTAAAAGAAATTAATGATTTGGTCGAGAAAACTGCTAGGAGTAGGAATCAAAGATATATCAACAATATCGAAAGCATTTTAATTGAGGGTTTTAATCCAAAAAATACCTCTCAAATTATGGGTAGAACTAGAACAAATAGATTAACTTTCGTAGAGATTCCCAAAAACATTAATTTTAATTTTTCGTTGGGAGATGAGATAAATGTCAGAATAAATGAAGCAAGACCTTTTTCTTTAACAGGAGAACTTTTTTTATAAATTTTTTTTAAATGATCGGGGGAAAGAAAAAATGTATTGGGTTAATATTTGGCGGGCATTCCAATGAACATGAAGTATCGATATCCTCTGCAAAAACAGTTTTTCAGGCATTTAATGCACAAATAAATAAAGAACGCTTTACAGTTAAAGCCTTTTACATAAACAAATATGGAGATTGGCTTGATAGTGATATTTCAGAAAAAATTCTAATTGGTGAAATTGAAAAAATTAAAACCAAAAAACAAGAAATTTTTAATAGAGAAAAAATAAACTTCCTTGACGGAATTGAATTTCAAAATGTTGATGTTTGGTTTCCTCTTTTACATGGATTTAATGGTGAAGACGGATCAATTCATGGCTTAATTAGATTTACAAAGAAACCTTTAGTCGGGTGCGGAATTATTGGCTCTGCACTTGGAATGGATAAAATATTGATGAAAACAATCTTCTCAAATCTTAAACTTCCACAAGTTAATTATCTAGTTTTTCAAAATGAAGATCTTAACGATAAGCAAGTTAAAAATAAAATAATTAATGAAATTTTAAAAAAATTAAAATTTCCTGTTTTTGTTAAACCATCGAACTCTGGATCATCTCTTGGCATCTCCAAAGTCAAAAATGAATTGGAAATATTACTAGCATTAGAAAAGGCTCGGGAAATAGATCCAAGAATCTTAATAGAGGAAGGTTTAGAGGTAAGGGAGATTGAATGCGGAATAATCGGGAATTCAAAACTCTTAACCTCTGAGATAGGCGAGGTAAATTACGAAAGTGATTGGTATGATTATGATTCAAAATATCACTCAAATAATAAAATAATTATCCCAGCCCAAATAGATTCTAAAATCACAAAAGAAATTAAAGAAATTGCTATCAAAAGTTGTAGAGCACTAAATATTTTCGGGTTTGCAAGAGTAGATTTCTTTTTAGAAAAATCTTCAAATAAAATTTTACTAAATGAAATAAATACAATTCCTGGTTTTACAAAAAACAGTATGTTTCCAATGCTTTGGGAAGCTTCAGGTTTAAAAATTGAACAGCTTGTGGCTAAACTGGTAGATATATCCTTAGATTTGTAATTTAAATCAAATGTTGCATGGACTACTTTGGTTACCATTACTTTTAATCTTCATTTTATTAACTGCACTTGGATGGTTAGAAAGAAGAAGGCAAAATCTTTTTAGAAGTTGGGCTAGTGATTCTGAACTGTGCAAGTTAGATAGCTCAGGTGCAGCGTCTTTAAAAAATGGGGAGTTAAAGTGGAGCGCATTTGAAGCTGGTAAATTTGAAGAAAAAGATTGTTTTACAATCAAAAAACTGGAATTAGTTGAATTAATGGCACTAACTTCAGGTGAAGCTCCCCTAACAAGTGAATCTCAAGGTAAGTGCAGGTTAAGATTAGTAGGGGATGGAAAAGAGATGGATGTACCATTTTCAGATGCAGAGCAAGCGAGAGAATGGATGGACCAACTGATGGAAAAAGCTCGATGTGATTTGTGAAAAACAAAAAAGAAATAAAAAATAGAAGCTTTTTTTTTCTAGTTCCATTTTTATTTTTAACAAGCTTAATAAGCATAAGAACCCTCAAAAAAGTTGATCCTCAAGACATTAGGATTCTTGGTAGCAAATTTTTTTCTCAGAGTGATGTAATAAAAAATTCATCTTTAAATTTTCCTATCCGATTAATTTTTGTTGAAACTAATTTGTTAGAAAAAGAGTTAAAACAAAATTTATCTCTCAAGAATGTTTCGGTAAACAGAGAACTATTTCCTTTTGGTTTGAGAATTCATATTAATGCAAGAACTCCAATAGCTTACGGTGAGAGAATATTAAACGACAAAAAAATATTAGGCTTCATCGATAAAGATGGAATTTTTATAAATAAACAAAATGTGGATGAAAAAAATTTGAATAAATTAACCATAAAAGTTTTTGGGTGGAAAGAAAAATTTAAAAAAATATTATCTGAAATTTTTATTGCTATAGATAATCATGAATTAGAGATAGTTAAAATTACTTTTTCATCTGATGGGTTTCTAACTATTGAGGAAAAAGATTTAAAAACAATACTCTTAGGATTTAAGCCAAATTTAATCAACCATCAATTTCAAAAAATCAATCATCTTAAAAATGAATTTAAGAAAAATAGCTTTTCAAAAAAAATAGATAATATTGATCTTACTAATCCAGATAAACCAAAAATAAAAGTGTTCAAACCCTAATATTTAAAAAAGGATTTTAAGTTATTTTTCTTAATTAATGTAGTGTTGATATGGGTTTTGCATTCAAAACAAAATATTTAATAAATAAATATTTTTAGGATTTTCCTCAACAAATTCCTACAGATGAACGCAGTAAGTTCATAATGCACCCAATACTAGTAATAGATTCCTATTAAGAGATGAGCTTCGGTAACAATCCAAACTTTGATCAATCGAGAGAAATCCTTCCAAGCCAAAACGCCAAAATAGAAGTTATTGGTGTAGGTGGTGGTGGCAGTAATGCAGTCAATCGAATGATAAATAGTGATTTAGAAGGTGTTTCATTTAGAGTCCTCAATACCGATGCACAAGCCCTACTACAATCTTCTGCAGAAAGTAGAGTTCAACTTGGACAAAACCTCACTAGAGGTTTAGGTGCAGGTGGGAATCCAAGTATTGGGCAAAAAGCAGCCGAAGAATCCAAAGAAGAACTTCAACAAGCTTTAGAGGGATCAGATCTGGTTTTTATAGCCGCTGGAATGGGTGGTGGAACTGGTACAGGTGCAGCTCCCGTTGTTGCAGAAGTAGCCAAACAAAGTGGTGCTCTAACAGTAGGTATAGTAACCAAACCATTTTCTTTTGAAGGGAAAAGAAGAATGCGTCAAGCAGAGGAGGGGATCGCAAGACTAGCTGAAAACGTTGATACTCTTATAGTCATTCCAAATGACAGATTAAAAGACGTTATAGCAGGAGCTCCTCTTCAAGAAGCATTTAGGAATGCTGATGATGTTCTAAGGATGGGAGTCAAAGGCATTAGTGACATAATTACTTGCCCAGGATTAGTTAATGTTGATTTTGCAGACGTTAGATCAGTTATGACTGAGGCTGGCACTGCTCTGCTCGGAATAGGTATAGGTTCAGGAAGATCGAGAGCCATAGAGGCTGCACAAGCAGCAATGAATAGTCCTTTATTGGAAGCAGCAAGAATTGATGGGGCTAAAGGCTGCGTTATAAATATTACTGGAGGAAAAGACATGACTTTAGAAGACATGACCTCTGCATCTGAAATTATTTATGATGTTGTTGATCAAGAAGCGAATATTATTGTCGGTGCAGTAGTCGATGAGGCAATGGAAGGGGAGATACAAGTTACTGTAATAGCTACAGGGTTTGAAACAACCCAACCATTAAACCAGCAGAGAATAAAAAACAGATTATCTAATCAACCATTATATAATTATTCTGACAATAAAGAATCAGGAGCCAGTATTCCTGAGTTTTTGAGATTAAGGCAAAATAAAAAAGATATAGGTTAACAGGTAAAATAGAGTGACTCGGTTATCTCGCCTGCCTCAAGCATCCCTTGTGGCTGCTACCTTCCGGTCCTGACCAGGTTTAGGCGTTAAAACCGCGAAAGGCCGAGTCAGGTTAATATTAGCAATTCTCGATTAAAAAAGATACATAAATTCATTATGTTACCTTCAGACTTAGTTAATTATAAAAAAAAATCTCGCAAAATCATTGCACTTACTGCTTGGGACTCCATATCAGGATCTATTGCAGAACAAGCAAATGTTGATCTCGTACTAGTAGGAGATTCATTAGCAATGGTCTGCTTAGGATACAAATCGACATTGCCATTAACTTTAGAAAACATAATCTATCATACTAATGCTGTTTCAAGAGGATTTAAAAGGAAAATTGAGGAACAACCTTTAGTCGTTTCAGATATGCCTTTTCTTACTTACCAATGTGGTGAGGATAAAGCTGTTGAGTATGCAGGGAAAATCATTCAGAGCACTTATGCAAAAGCTGTAAAAGTGGAAGGGGCTGAACCAGAAATACAAAAAGTTATTTCCAGATTAATAAGAATGGGAATACCTGTTATGGGGCATATAGGTCTTACACCACAAAGCTATCTAAATATTGGATTAAGAAAACAAGGAGAAAGCTTAACAAGCCAAGAAAAAATTAAGAAAGAGGCTTCAATTCTTGAAGAATTAGGATGTTTTTCAATAGTTCTTGAACATATTCCTGATTTGCTTGCTAAAGAAATACAAAATTCTTTAACAATTCCCACAATAGGTATAGGTGCAGGTAATTATTGCGATGGGCAAGTAAGAGTTACTGCAGATTTGTTAGGCCTGAATGATGATCAACCACCATTTTGCCAACCAATTATCCAAGGAAAGAATTTATTTAAGGATAAATTAAAAGAATGGGTAGACTCTGAAAGACTTAATTAATCTCGTCCCACCACTTAAACATAGAAACAAGAATTTGATTGCTTAGTTCCATGCCATTAGGGTCACTTAAAAAGAATCTATTACCCTTTCTTACTAAAAGTCCACTTGCAAGAAATTTTTCCCATTCTTCAAGCAATTTACTGAAGTTGCTTTCCAACTTGTCTTTTTCCCAATTTTGTTCTTTAAACACTTCTTTGATATCTATACCTTCTTTGAGTCTTAATCCCAACATTATTTTCTCGTCAAGTTCTCTATAGACAAACTCCTTATTAGTAAGGGATGAATCTAAATTCAATTCATATTGTCTAATTACCCATTCTTTATATTCCTTACTAACTCTTGGTCTAGTTAACTTTTCCCCCCAAGGTGAACTAGTGGAACCCTGACCAAAACTCCACCAACCTAAACCACTCCAATAAACTCTATTATGTCTCGATTGATGTCGCGGAAGACAATAGTTTGAGATTTCATATCTTGAATACCCTGAGTTTTTTAAGATTAAATGGGTTGATTCACTATTTCTAAAAGCTTCTTCATCACTTGGGAGTTTTAATTTTCCTAAGTTAACTAATTTTTTAAAGACAGTACCATTTTCAATATTTAAATCATAAATAGATAGATGCGGTGGTGAAAATGTTATTGCTTTTTTTAAGTCATCTTGCCATTCTTTTAATCCACTAAGTGGCAAGTTTTGAATTAAATCTAAACTCCAGCTTTTTATTAACCCAGAATCATATTCTCTCTTCAACCATAAACAAGATTTTTCTGCATCTTCTTTAAAATGACGCCTTCCCGACTGTTGAAGTATCTGATTATTAAAACTTTGTACTCCTAGACTAAATCTATTTATCCCAGCATTTATGAATCCAAAAAGATCATCCTGAGTAAAACTAGCTGGATCAACCTCCATAGTGATTTCAGCACCATAGTCAATTCCATAATTTTCTTTAAAAAGATTAATTAATTCTTTGATTTGGGTTGGATCCAAAATTGATGGTGTACCACCTCCTACATAAATCGTCGAAAGAGGTGATTTATGCTTAATTGACAATATTTCTTTGTATAAAAATTTCAAATACTCTTGAACAGTTTTGCTTCCATAACCTTTTAAAGTTTCAACTTTGTTTCCTAATGGAATAACTGCAAAATCACAATAAAAACACCTTCTGTGGCAAAAAGGAATGTGCACATAAGCACTTCTTGGAAACTTATTCATAATCTAAATTCATTTTTAAGCTCCAAAAAAGTATTAAGGATCGAAAAAAATTAAATCCTTATTTACTCAATTAATAAATCCTAGTAGATTATAGATATGACAGATATCTTAGTATTAATTTTATTTGTATTGTCTGGAGCTGCTTCAGGGTGGCTTGGTGTTGATTTATTGCCGGTAGACATACTCAAACAGGTATCTAATGTAGAAGGTTTTAGAATTGTTTTAGCAATAATTGGTTTTTTTATAGGATTAGCAGCTGGTTTTGTATTCCTTCAACTTAGAAAGACTTTTCTTGATCAAATAAGAACAATGCCTACGGACTTATTAATAAGTAGGTCTGTTGGATTAATTTTAGGATTACTTGTTGCGAATCTCCTTCTAGCGCCAATACTATTAATTCCCTTCCCTAGAGAGGTTTTTTTTGCAAAACCATTAGCAGCAATATTAAGCAACATTTTCTTTGGTGTGCTTGGTTATAAGTTGGCAGATACCCATGGAAGGACATTATTGAGATTATTCAATCCAAATAACACTGATGCTTATCTAGTCAATGAAGGAATTCTCCCTGCTGCAAGTCCAAAAATTCTAGATACTAGCGTAATTATTGATGGAAGAATCAATGGTCTATTAAGTTGCGGCTTATTGGAAGGACAATTAATTGTTGCTCAAAGTGTAATTGATGAATTACAAACTCTAGCTGACTCAAGCAGTAATGAAAAAAGGTCGAAAGGCAGAAGAGGTCTCAAGTTATTAAAAGAATTAAGAGATTTATATGGGAGAAGACTTGTAATAAATCCCACAAAGTATGAAGGTAATGGGGTAGATGAAAAACTATTGAAAATTACTGAGGATATGACAGGAACTTTAATTACGGCTGATTATAATCTTTCTCAGATTGCTGAAGTAAAAGAATTAAAAGTTATGAATTTGAGTGATTTGGTTATTGCCTTAAGGCCAGAAGTACAACCAGGAGAATCACTTAATATAAAAATTGTTAGAGAAGGCAAAGAAAAAATGCAAGGTATTGGATATTTAGATGACGGCACTATGGTCGTTATTGATGAGGCAAAGAATTTTGTGGGAAGCAGATTAGATATTGTTATTACGGGAGCATTACAAACTCCCACTGGAAGAATGGTCTTTGGAAAATTAATAAATAATCCTGAGTCAAACAAATCTTTTAAATCACCAGCGACACAGGGCTAAATCTAGCTAGAATCAGTACAATCTTAATTTTGTGATACAAATGACTGTATCTGCTCCTTATTACGGCGAAAACACCGTTATGAGGACCCCACCACCTGATCTCCCCTCTCTTTTACTCAAAGAGCGAATTGTTTATCTTGGTTTACCATTATTTTCTGATGATGATGCGAAAAGACAACTAGGAATGGATGTTACTGAGCTAATTATTGCTCAACTTCTTTATCTAGAGTTTGAGGATCCAGAAAAACCAATCTATTTCTACATAAATTCAACTGGGACAAGTTGGTACACAGGTGACGCAGTTGGTTTTGAAACAGAAGCTTTTGCTATCTGCGATACAATAAGTTACATAAAACCCCCAGTACACACAATATGTATTGGACAAGCAATGGGGACTGCTGCAGTTATCCTTTCATCTGGCACTAAGGGACAGAGGGCAGCTCTTCCACATGCTTCTATTGTTTTACATCAACCTATAAGCGGAGCGAGAGGCCAAGCAACCGATATCCAAATAAGAGCTGAGGAAGTTTTGAAAAATAAAAAATCAATGCTGGAAATTCTATCTCGTAATACTGGAAAGACTATCGAAGAACTCTCAAAAGACTCTGACAGGATGAGTTATTTAAACCCCCAAGAAGCCCTAGATTATGGAGTTATCGATAGAATACTGACAAGTCAAAAAGATTTACCAAATAAAATTTAACCTTCACAAAACTATTTTAAAATCATGCCAATAGGAACTCCAAGCGTGCCTTACAGACTCCCAGGGAGTCAATACGAAAGATGGGTTGACATATATACAAGACTAGGTGTTGAAAGAATTCTTTTTCTTGGACAAGAAGTGAATGATGGAATTGCCAATAGTCTTGTTGCACAAATGCTTTATCTAGATTCTGATGATAATTCCAAACCCATCTATTTATATATAAATAGCCCAGGAGGATCAGTTACTGCTGGTTTAGCTATATATGACACTATCAAATACGTAAAAAGTGATGTAGTAACAATCTGCGTAGGCCTCGCAGCCTCAATGGGGGCGTTCTTATTGGCCGCTGGCACAAAAGGCAAAAGAGTGGCTTTGCCTCATAGTAGAATAATGATTCATCAACCTCTAGGAGGGACTTCTCAACGTCAAGCAAGTGATATTGAAATAGAAGCTAAGGAAATTTTAAGAATTAAAGATATGTTAAATATGTCAATGTCAGATATGACAGGCCAATCATTTGAGAAAATTGAGAAGGATACCGATAGAGATTATTTTCTAAGTGCGGAAGAAGCAAAAAACTATGGCTTAATTGATAGAGTAATCACACATCCAAGCGAAGCAAATCAGTCTTAAATTTCTAAATAAATATTTATTTAAATTTTTAAATTAAAAATTTTTTGGCTTATTGATACCTTTAATGTCTAAAATATTAATTATCAAATGCAGAGAAGCAACAACTAATGACCCAACTCTTTTACGACACAGATGCAGATCTAAGTCTTTTAAATAATAAAACAATCGCGATCATTGGATATGGTTCACAAGGTCATGCTCATGCACTAAACCTTAAAGATAGCGGTATGGATGTAATTGTTGGATTATATAAAGGAAGTAAGTCTGAAAGCAAAGCTATTAGCGATGGTCTACAAGTATTTAGTGTTTCTGAAGCTTGCGAAAAAGCAGACTGGATTATGATTCTCCTCCCAGATGAGTTTCAGAAAGATGTTTACCTTAAAGAAATAGAACCAAACTTAAAAGAAGGAAAGATATTAAGTTTTGCTCATGGCTTCAACATTAGATTCGGACTTATCAAACCTCCTAGTTTTGTGGATGTTGTAATGATTGCTCCAAAAGGACCTGGACACACTGTTCGTTGGGAATATCAGAATGGTCAAGGAGTTCCAGCATTGTTTGCAGTAGAGCAGGATTCTTCCGGAAATGCAAGATCATTGGCGATGGCTTACGCTAAAGGGATTGGCGGAACGAGAGCTGGGATTCTTGAAACAAACTTCAAAGAAGAAACAGAAACTGATTTATTTGGAGAACAAGCGGTTTTGTGCGGAGGATTGTCAGAACTCGTCAAATCAGGATTCGAAACTCTTGTAGAGGCAGGATATCAGCCCGAACTTGCCTACTTCGAATGCTTACATGAAGTTAAACTTATTGTTGATTTAATGGTAAAGGGAGGCTTATCTCAAATGAGAGATTCGATTTCAAATACTGCAGAATATGGAGATTATGTAAGTGGGAAAAGACTTATCAATAGTGATACAAAGAAAGAAATGCAGAAAATTCTAAAAGATATTCAAGATGGAACTTTCGCTAAGAATTTTGTAGAAGAATGCGATAAAAACAAACCCTTAATGACAAAATTAAGAGAAGAGAACTCAAAACATGAAATTGAGAAAGTAGGTAAAGGCCTGCGCTCGATGTTCAGTTGGCTGAAATAAATTTATTTTTAATATTCCTTGGATCGATTGGTTTTGATTTATTGATCGGCGATCCAAGATTCTTAATCCACCCTGTTCAAGTTATTGGTTTTTACATAAAAAAAATATCTGATTACCTAATAAATAATTTTGGAGAAAATAAAAATATATTGTTTTGTGGTGGTTTCTTCATAGCTATATCCGCTATTGGAATGAGTTTTGGTTTAGGGAAATTGATAGAAATAAGTTATGTGCAATCTAGAAATCATTTTTTTAATGGATTGTTAATTTTTTTGGGACTTTCAAGTTGTATTGCAACTAAGGGACTTATTTCATCTGTGAAAGAGATTGCAGAGCTAATAGAATGCAAACAAATCAATAAACAAAATAAAAAATTAATCAAAGAGAAGGTGCAAAGAATAGTAAGTAGGGATGTAAGGTCATCTTCTATAAAACATCTCTTAAGATCAAGTACCGAGAGCCTTACAGAAAATTCTGTTGATGGAGTATTTGGGCCATTATTTTGGATTTTTATTGGAATTATTTTTATGCAGTTTTCAGTTTTTTTTCCAGGACCTTTGTCACTTGGTTTTTCTTATAAAGCCATAAGTACTTTAGATTCAATGATAGGTTACAAATATGATTATTTTAGATATTTGGGTTTTTTCAGTGCAAAAATCGAAGATATTTTTACGTTCGTTCCTTCAAGATTAGTTTTAATCACATTACCTTTAGTAAGCTCCAAAGTTAATGAGTATGGATCAATCATAAAAAAAAGTTATCTTGATGGTAAAAAATATGATTCTCCTAATGCTGGAATTTCAGAAGCTATATTTGCTTATATTTCCGGTATTAAATTGGGAGGTAAAAGTAAATATAAAAATGAAATTATTGAAAAGCCTATAATCAATTCGACTGGTGATAATTGCACTGAAGAAAAAATTAAATTAATCTGTCAGTTAATTTTAAGATTACAATTTTTATGGATAATAATTTTTATCTTAATTTTTTTTATAATTTCAACTTTAATTAAATAATAAATTAGTTTTAAAATTACTAGAATTAATTAAAAAATTTATGCAAGAAAACGGCTCTCCAATAGAAAATCAAAATGATGATTTTACTAATTCATCAACTGATAATGAATACTCAAAATGGGTAGACAATCAGGGAGATGAAGTTAAGAATGTTTTTGGGTTTAATAGCAGTGCTGAACTTGTAAATGGTAGAGCAGCAATGATCGGATTCTTAATGCTCATATTAACCGAGTTAGTTTTTAGCGGCAGACCTGTTACTTCTTCAATTTTTGGTATTAATTAAAAATGGAAGTAAAAAAATCTAATCCAATAAAAATATTCTTATACATATCTGTATGGGTAATTATTTGGGGCACTATAGGATCTTTAATCGATTTTCCTTTATATAAAAATAAAATCTACTTAGAAGGAAGCATATATCAATATCTTACTTTCACAGTTACAGCGATTATTTCTATCATATCTGGAAAGTTTTTTTATAAAAAAATTGATTTATAAAAACTTGTACCTAAATTTCTTAATAATTTTTGCTGGTTCTTTGCTTTCATTGGACTCGTAAAGTATCCACTGATGTGTCTCAGTATCATGATCAC
>CACCCI010000022.1:0-16812 GCA_902544495.1 uncultured Prochlorococcus sp. | reverse complement strand
TGTTTCAACAACATGTAAATCTGATGTCTTTTCTAACGCTGAATTATTTGATGATGTCGTCATTGATTAATTAAGAAGTTTGAATATTTAAAAAAGCATTTATGAATACTCTCCTTTTCAATATTAAAAATAACAATAGATTAGGCATTAAACCTTACTAATGAAGAATTTGGAAACATTGCTAAAAGATTATGCAGATCATGTAGCTGAAAGAGCTACCAAAGGTATACCTCCTTTACCTTTAAATGCTGAGCAAACAAATTGTATTACAAAATTATTAGAACAAGATAGTACTTACGACTCTTGTGATTTACTTGATTTACTTATAAATAGAGTACCCCCAGGAGTTGATGAGGCTGCTTACGTAAAAGCAAGCTGGCTTACGGCTATTGTTAATTCCGAAAAATATTGCAAATCAATTAATCCTGAAAAAAATATTTTAGGAGTTATGCTTGAAAGTCATTTGAAGGAGGGAAATCAAAAACTATTAAAAAAAGAGAATCTCCAGTTTGGCAGAAGCATTACAGATGCATGCATAGATATAGAAACAACAAAAGAATTACTCGCTATTTTATATAGTTCACTTAGCTAGCTATAAAAAAATGAAAAAATAATGCTGAAGAAATTGGAACAATAAAATTATCTATTCCTAAAACACTAAATTGTTCAAGCAAAGTTGCAAAAAAAGCTATTGTAAAATAATTTAAATTTAAACTTTTTTGGTGAGCGTATCCTATTGAGCAAACTACTATCAAACTTGTTAAAAACATTGTCATAGTGCCAAATAAAGATTTTTTTTGTTTAAAAAAAATCCAACTCTTTGAGTTAAAGCTTTTGCCTATTAATCCCGCTAATCCATCACCAAAAGTCATTATGAAAAATCCACTAATCAATGCATATGGATCTTTATCCCAGAAAAGATAAATCAAAATAAATAAACTTAGACAATAAAATAATGTTCCATAACTCTTTCTCTCAACATCCTCAATTGTTGGGAATAATTTATATGTGTAATTTATTAAAACCATTAATGAAACAATGCCTGTAAAAATTAGAGCAGAGTTTTGATTAATTTTTAGAAATTGAGCAATTGGTATTAAAGGCCCTATTCCAATATGTATTATTTTTCTGACGATTTCTCTGCTTTCTTTATTATATTTTTTAAAAACTATTGATATTAAAAAAATTGAAAATAAATATAATAAAATTACAGAAAATTTTATCAATTTGATTAAGCTGCTTTTTGATGAGTTGTCATTACTCTAAGTTTTAATATTGCTTTAGCTTCTAGTTGCCTTACTCTTTCTCGTGAAACATTTATTTGTCTTCCTATTTCAGCGAGTGTTAATGGTTCTTCACCATCTAGGCCAAATCTGAGCTTCATTATTTTTTGTTCTCTTTCATTTAATTGTGAAAGCCAAGTTCCTAAATGCTCTTTTTGAATAGTCCTATCCATACCTTCCATCGGCTCTTCACAGTTTGGATCAGGTATGAGTTCACCAAGAGTACTTCTATCTTCTTCGCCTCTTGCGTGAGCATCTAGGGAAGCGCAAGGAGCGCTTTGAGAAATTAAATCTTCTAAATCTTTTTGATCAATTCCCATTTCAGTCGCCATTTCCAATCTGGTAGGTTGTCTACCAAATTTATGTGATAATTCTCTAGAGACTCTTCTCATTTTGGATAGTTTTTCACTTATGTGAATTGGCAAACGGATTGTCCTTGCACTGTTATCAATAGCTCTTGTCATTCCTTGCCTAATCCACCAGTAAGCATAAGTTGAGAATTTATATCCCATAGCAGGATCAAATTTATCTACAGCTCTTTCAAGACCAATAGCTCCCTCCTGGACAAGGTCTAATAATTCAAGCCCTTGGTTTTGGTATTTTTTTGCAACGGAGACAACAAGTCTTAGATTAGCTGCCATCATTCTATCTCTGGCTCTTTTGCCAATCTTAATTTGATAAAGATTTTGTTGAGTTCTATCAGTCTCAGGAATTTGTAGCAACTTTTTCATGTTTTGAACATGATGAGCTAACTCTATTTCCTCTGCTGGAGTTAATAGAGGTACTCTACCAATGCTACTTAAGTAATAGCCAATAGAATCTGAAGCGAGTCTGCCAGATTTTTTTTGGCTTTGTTTTGCAGTAAGACTGGATTTCGATTTGCGAGGCTTGCCCGCAGTGTTTGGTAATCTTGGCTCATCAAAATTATTATCTGAAGAGCTTTTCGCAGATTCCAGAGGGATCCCCATCACCCTGGCCTCCTAAATAATGGATTTTTTAAAAAGCTAGCACTGAAATCGGAATAAAAACTACTATTACGTTGAAATTTTAAAGACAAAATTTTTTTTTAAAATGCCTATTCCTTGAAATCCTTTGATATGAGCGGATTTTGCAAAAATTAAAAAAAATTTAAAATTTTAAGAATTTTTTAAATGTTATAAAAATCAATATTAATTTTATTTTTCTATGAGGTCAATTTGCGAACGATTATCCATTGAATCTAATTCATATTTCGAATAAGAACCATCTTCTTTCATTATCCAAGAAAAGTAATTATCTTTGATGTAGGTTTGCAAAAGTGAGTATATTTTAGATTTTAATTCATCATCCTCGATCGGAGTAACAGCTTCTATTCTTCTATCAAGGTTTCTTCTCATCCAATCTGCACTACCAATAAAAACTTCATTATGGTCGTTATTAGAAAACCAAAAAATTCTCGAGTGTTCTAGAAAATGCCCAACAATGCTCTTGACTTTAATATTTTCACTTAAATTTTTTCTTTGAGGATATAAGCAACAAATACCTCTTACGATAAGACTAATTTTTACTCCTGAGTTAGAAGCTAAATAAAGAAGGTTAATTATTTCTGGATCTACTAAAGAATTCATTTTTGCAATTATTTCCGCTTTTTTGCCTTCCTCTGCATTTTTAATTTCTCTCTTTATCAGAAATATAAATTTCTCTCTCATTGATGAGGGAGAAACTAATAATTTTTGATAACTTTTTTGTTTAGAAAAACCTGATAAGTAGTTAAATAACTCAAGTAAATCAGATGCAATATCAGGATCTGTAGAAAGTAAACCTAAATCTGTATAAAACCTTGAAGTATTAGAATTATAATTTCCAGTCCCAATATGGAAATAATTTCTTAATCGTCCTTTTTCTTTTCTTACCACTAAAGCTATTTTTGTATGTGTTTTAAATCCTATAATTCCATAGACAACATGAATTCCAGCTTGTTCAAGTTGTTTTGCCCATTGAATATTATTGTCTTCATCAAATCTCGCTTTTAGTTCAACAAGAGTCATTACTTCTTTCCCATTTTCTGCAGCTCTCATTAAAGCTGCAATGATAGGCGAATCCTTGGAAACTCTATATAAAGTAATTTTTATAGCCATTACAAGTGGATCATCAGCTGATTTGTTTATAAATTCTTCAACTGAAGTTCTAAATAAGTCATAGGGATGATGAAGCAGAATATTTTTTTTCCTAAGTATCTTAAAAATGGAATTCAGGTTTAGATTGGCAGACAAATCTAAATTTTTTAGTTCTGGGTGAGTTTTTCCAACAAGCAGATTTTCTTTTAAATCATCTCTATTAATTTTTGTCAGCTGATTTAAATCGTCCAATCCTAATAAACTTTTGCAAAAGTATATGTATTCTTTTTGAATTGAGATACTTCCAATAAGTAACTTAAGAATATTTTCTGGCATATCCGATTCAACTTCTAATCTAACCACGTCTCCACCTAATCTTCTTTTTTGCAAACTTTGTTCAACTGCTAGAAGAAGATCATCAGCTTCAAGTTCTTTTAATTCTAAATCTGCATCTCTTGTTACTCTAAAAAAAGAGTAATTTATACATTCCATTCCGTTAAATAAAGTATTAATATTATTCCCAATTAAATCTTCGACAATTATGAAAACGTGAGAAGTTTTATCACTTTCTTGAATAATTTCTTTGGGTATTTGTATAAATCGATTTATATTTTTTGTTGGTATTTTGACTCTGACAAACTGATTTTTAGAATCTTCTCCATCTCTTATAAGAGCGGCCAAATTTAGACTTAAATTACTTATAAATGGGAATGGATGTGCCGGATCAACCACTAATGGGGTTAATAAAGGAAAAATAGATGAAGTAAAGAAGTTATCGCACCAATTTTTTTGATTTTCACTTAGGTCCTTATATTTTTTTAAAATTACACCTTTTTCCTTTAATTCATTATTTAATTCATTGTTTACATAGTTTTCTTGAAGACTAGTTAGTTTTTTTACTTCTTTGTTGATTTTTGTTAATTGCTCTTTAGGGGTTAATCCATCAATACTTTTTTTAGTAATTCCAGCTTCAACTTGAGCCTTTAAGGAGGCTACCCTTACCATAAAAAATTCATCTAGATTATTACTAAAAATTGAACAAAATTTTACTTTATCTAGGATTTTGTACTCCTTTTCCATACCAGTTAGGAGTACTCTTTTATTGAATTCAATCCAACTTAATTCTCTATTAATAAAAACATCAGCCTGGCTTTTCATTAAGATACTTTTGAAGTTTGATTGCTAAAAGAATTATTATTTTTACCCTCTGCAATAAGGTATATCATGAAAAGTAAGATAACGGAACCAGCTATAAAAGGTGATTTAGGACCAAAACTATCATAAACCCTTCCGGCCATTGCAATTCCTAAAACCCCTCCAAGACTCTGCAGACCCTGAAGGTTACTTAGAATTGAGCCTTGTTTATCAACGTCTAATTTCTTTGATATTAGTGCTCTTAAGGTGGGCGTAATTAATCCTGCCCCAACGGCTAAAAATGAAACAGCTGAATAAATATTAATTGTCGCATTTTCTTTTGGAGCAGTGATTAAAAGAGCACACGCCACAAGAATAAATCCTGATCCGAAAAGTGTTAATCGCATTTCGCCAAATAGCTTTACTAGAGGCCCAATTAATCCTCCCTGAACGATAATCGCAATGATTCCAACTACAACAAGAGTTCCGCTTGATGCTTTGGTCGTCCAGTTTAAAGATTCTTGGAGGAAAAATATAAGGATATTGGTCAATCCAGTAAAAGCAATAAAGTAAATAAAAAAAGCTAATGATAATTTTTTAATCTTTTCTTCCTTGAAAACTGTAAATAGAGCTTTTAAAGGGTTTTTTAATGTAGTTTTTGATTTATTTATTTCACTATTAGGCTTTGTTTCTGGTAAATAAAAAAATACAAGTAGAAAATTTATTATTGGAATGATTGAGGCTATCAAAACAGGAATAATAAAATTATTATTTGTATTTCTTGCAAAAATTACAACAAAAATATTACCTAAGAAAAAACTTAAACCAAAAGCTACACCAATAAGACCAAATGTTTTTGCTCTTTTTTCAGGGCTTGAAATATCTGCAAGAATTGTTGTTGCAGTAGCTGCAGTCCCCCCACTTAAACCGTCAATAAGTCTCGCTAAAAATAATAAAAATAACGGAATAGTGGCTATCGAATTTGACCAATTAAAAAGAACTGTAAAAGATAATATTGATATTCCTATTACTGAACCAGTAATACAAAAAAGAGTGACAGGTCTTCTTCCATATCTATCACTCATAAGTCCTATAAAAGGAGAAGCTGTAAATTGAGCTAATTGGTAAGTGCACGATAATAAACCATACGTACTAGCTTTAGAGTCAAAAAGTAAAACAAAAGAGGGTAATATGGGTAACAGTATACTTTCACTTAAACGATCATTTAAAAGAGTGATAAACGCACTAAGGAGAGTAAATTTTTTATTTGGTTTTAATAAACTTTCTTTCACAATATTTACCTTCATTGCGGTTAACTTTTACTACCATACTTGTTAATGGAGATTATTGTGCCCGGGATTGTTTATTTAGTTGGAGCTGGTCCTGGTGACCCTGAGCTTTTGACTCTTAAAGCTTTACGCCTAATAAAAAATTGTGATGCATTAGTTCATGATGCTTTAATCCCTGATGAAATAACAAAAGAGGCAGGAAAAAATACAGAAATTTTTTATGTAGGTAAAAGAGCTGGGAAGTGTTCTGTACCACAGGCTGAAACTAATGATCTTATTTTGAAATTAGCAAAAGAAGGCAAAAATGTTGTAAGGCTTAAAGGGGGAGATCCATTTGTTTTTTCTAGAGGTGGTGAAGAGGTATCGATTTTAGAAAAAAATGGAATTTCAGTTGAAATCGTTCCTGGTATTACTTCTGGGATAGCTGCTCCCACATATTTTGGTATTCCACTAACTCATAGAGATGCTGCGAGTTCCGTAACTTTTGTCACTGGGCATGAGCGTGTAGATAAGGAAAAAAGGACAGTAAATTGGAGAGATTTAGCTAAATCATCAGATAGCTTAGTTATTTTTATGGGTATAAAAAATATTGAATTTATTGTGAAAGAATTAATTCTAGGCGGTTTAGATAAGAGTACTAAATGCGCTGTTATTCAAGAGGCTACTTTAAAAAATCAAAAATGTTTTATAGAGAAATTAGATAATCTTCCAGATAAAATCAAACATAAAGGATTTTTAGCTCCATCAATTATCATTATCGGAAAAATTGTTGAATTTAAGGTTAATAACAACATAACTAAAGTATCTGATGTTTATTTACCAGATATTAATAAAGTTCAACTATACAATAAATCCCAAAAGTAATTTGGATCGAATTTAGGTTTCAGCTTTAAATCATTAACTTTATTAATTTGTCTGCAAGATAAGCTGTTAATTGCAACTATTATGTCATCATTTTGAAATTCTGGAGGAATTAATTCTTCTTTTACAATTTTCAATTTTAAAGCTTCAGAAACCATAATCCCCTCTAAACAGCCGCTCTCTTTTCTAGGAGTTATCCATTGATTATTTCTTTTAATTAGAAGATTAAATGTACTTCCACAACAAAGTTCACCTGACGTATTCAAAAGGATAGAATCATCAAATGATTTTTCATGAGCTTCTGTCAAAACTTGTATTGCCTGATTATATGAAAATGTTTTGCATTTGCTTATAAGACTGAATTCATTTATTGTTTCCGTTTGACTAATACAAACGCTTATTGGATTAAAATTTGGTTTGATTATATAGAACTCAAGCCATAAATTATCTAAATCTTTTGTCTCTGAAGTGCTATCAATTGTTAGTCTTCGACCTTCATTAGTTCCTCGACTATAGTTTATTCTTACTGAAGCAAATTGATCATTTTTAAGCGATAACTTTTTAATTCCATCGTGAATAAGTTGTCTCAAAAATAATTTTTTTATTTTGAGATTAATATTTAAAATCTTGCTACTTTTTTCTAATCTTTTCAGATGCTCATCAAAAAGAATAGGTTTGTTTTCTTTTATCAAAATGGTTTCAAATATACCATCAGCAAATTTTAATCCTCTATTATTAGCAGCAATAAATATTCTATCAATATCCAACCATTGATCTTTGTACCACCCTAATGTTTTAATCATTTTAGTGAATCAATTAATGGTAAAAGTTTCCACTTTAGTTCATCAGTTTCCTCTTCAGGGTTTGAGTCAATAACTATTCCGCATCCAGCATATATATTGATTTTTTTGTCTTTAATTAAAAATGATCTTATCAGTATATTGCTGTCAAACTCTCCATTCCAGTCAATCTTCAAAAATGAGCCACAGTATGGTCCGCGTTCACATTCTTCTAATTCAAAAAGTCTCTGGCATGATCTTAATTTAGGAGCTCCAGTTATAGAGCCCCCAGGCCAACAAGCTTTTAGTAAATCAATCCAGTTCTTGCCTTTTTTTAATTTGCCTCTAATTACTGAAGTTAGATGATGAACTTTTAAGAAACTTTCAAGTTTTAATATTTCTGGCACTATAATGCTTCCTGTTTCGCAAACTTTACTTAAATCATTTCTTATTAGGTCAACAATCATAATATTTTCGGCTCTATCTTTTTCGTTCGTTATTAAATCGATAGCATTAAGTGCGTCTTGATTTAAATTTTTATCTCTGGATCTAGTTCCTTTAATAGGCCTTGATTCTACAAAATTTTTATTATCTATTTTTATAAATCTTTCTGGCGAGGTAGATAGTACAGCCTCTTTATAATTATTATTATTTATTATTATTCCTCCAAAAGGAGCTCTTAATTTCCTTCTTATTTTCAAATAAATATCTAGAGGATTATAGTTTTTGGAAGATTCAATTTCACATTTGGTTGTTAGGTTTGCTTGAAATATATCCCCTAGTGAAATTAATTTTTTCAATTTTAAAATATTTTTCTGAAATTTTTCAGTCATTTCCTCCAAATTTATTTTTGAAAAATCAAAATTCAAATTTGTTTTAATAATATTTTCTTCTTCAATATTTTTTATATTGTTGATTATGTTTTTATAATTCATCAGTTCAGATGAGTTTGTACCTTCGATAATTATTTCTTTTTTTATTAGATTACATTTAATGATTGGATCATATGAACCAATCCACAAAGTTGCCATATTAGATTTTCTCCATGGGTTTTTTGGTTCTATGTAAATTCCAGCTTCATAACTTAACCATCCGATCCAAAATCCTTTTTCAATATTTTTTAAATTATTAAATGGATTATTAGTTATGTCTAAGTTATTGATGTCTCTTGATTGGATTATTTTTTTAGGTTTAATTCCTATTATTGACCATTCCCCATTTTCTTTGCCATCGCTGTCTAGCCAAGCTAATCCTTTATCTCCAAATTTTTTTGTTAGATCATGTGTAATAAGTGCTGGATCTATCCATTTTTCTAGAATTATTTTTTTTATTTTCATTTTTTATTATTGTTTTTAAGCCATTTTTTATAAGCGGAATTTCTAATTCTGCAGCTATCACACTTACCGCATGGTTTTGCATTACCCGAATAACAACTCCATGTTTTATCAAAAGGCACATTATTAGCAAAAGCTAATTTAATAATTTCCTCTTTATTTAAATCTAATAGTGGCGTCCAAAGTTTTATTGGATTATTTTCTCTTCCTCTTTTATTGGCTAAATCTGCTAATTCTTGAAATTTTTTAATGTAGTCAGGTCTGCAATCTGGATAACCAGAATAATCTAGTGCATTAACTCCTAATCCTATAAAATCAGCATCTATTGCTTCGGCATAACTTAGCGCAACGGAAATAAATATAGTATTTCTCCCAGGAACATAAGTATTAGGAATCTTATTAGTTTGTATTCCTTCTTTCGGAATATTTTTTTTAATATCAGTTAATGACGATCCTCCCCATAAAGATAAGTCAAGCTTAATGATTTTAAATTCTTCGATATTAAAGTGTTTTGCGATAATTGATGCGGACTTTAATTCTTTTTTATGACGTTGACCGTAGTCAAATGAAAGGCCAAAAATTTTAGCTTCCGATTTTTTTGCGATACCAGTAACTGTAGAAGAATCTAAACCTCCAGATAATAAAACTACTATCGATTTATTTTTAAGAGTCATATGATTTCAATTAATTTTTAAGTATTTGTGAGTTTGAAGGCTCAATTTCCAATCTGGATTATTTTTTACGAAATCAATAGCAAGAGAAAAACCATTTGCATTGTTCCATGCTGGCTGTAAATAAAAAATTTTATCTTCTTTTTTTAAGCCATCTTCGCTTTTAGAGAGTTGATATTGTTTTAAAGTTTCTTTTTTTATTTGAATAGCAAATTCAATATCTTCTATTTCATTTATGATTATTTTGATTTCATTACAGTTTTTTAAAAAATAATTTTTTGGAGGTGAGTGTCTTTTAGGAGATAAAGTAATCCAGTCATAGCTTCCTGATATCGAATTAACTCCACTTGTCTCAATATGAATCTTCATTGGCTTTTGTTTGTCTTCCATCGTCATTTTTTTTATGGCTTTGCAAAAATTATCTAAGTTATGTTGTAAAGGTTCTCCACCTGTAATAACGCAAAAAGATGCTCCTTTTTCTCTGGCAATTTTTATGCGATCTATTATTTTTTCAATTGATATGGAAGGGTGTTTTTTCTCATCCCATGAATTCTTGGTATCGCACCACGAACATCCAACTTTACATCCAGCTAATCTTACAAAAAAAGCACTTTTTCCAGCGTGATAACCTTCACCTTGTAATGAATGAAATTGTTCGACTAAGGGTAAAAAGTTTGTCATTTTCATTCATAAAAATAAAGAATATTAATTTGATTGAGTTAACTTATCTTGAGAGGCTTTTATTAAACCTTTAAATAAAGGATGTGGTTTTCCAGGTCGTGATAAAAATTCAGGATGATATTGACATGCTAAGAAGTATGGATGATTTTCTAACTCAATTAACTCAACTAATCTGCCATCTGGTGAGGTACCACTAATTTTGTATCCAGAATCTAAAAAACTTTGTTTGTAGTAATTATTAAATTCGTATCTATGTCGATGTCTCTCATAAATAACATCCTCATTATATAAGTTTTTTCCAGTTGTGTTTTTTGTCAATCTACATGGATAAACTCCCAGTCTCATTGTCCCACCTAAATCAACTACATCTTCTTGTTCTGGCAATAAATGTATCACTGGATTGGGAGTGTTTGGGTCTAGTTCTGAACTAGATGCATCTGGAAGATCAGCTACATTCCTGGCCCATTCTATAACTGCACATTGCATACCAAGGCACAAACCTAAAAAGGGAATTTTATTTTCTCTTGCGAATTTTATAGCCGAAATTTTTCCATTGACTCCTCTGTTGCCAAATCCCCCGGGTACGACAATTGCATCAACTTCATTTAAGTAAGTTTCTGCTGAATTTTTTTCTATCATTTCAGCACTTACCCAATGTAAATCTAATAAAGCCTTTTGTTCAATGCAAGCATGTCTTAAAGCTTCAACAACGGATAAATATGCATCTCCAAGTTCAATGTATTTACCTACTAAAGCAACTTTGATTGGATCTCCAGGATTTCTTAGGTTGTGTATTAATTGCTCCCAATTTTTCAAATCACATTTTTTATCTTCAAGGTCTAAATACTTCAGGGTTTCTTTGCATAAACCTTCTTTTTTTAAAGAAAGAGGTACAGAATAAATACTGTCTGCGTCTAAAGCTTCAATTACAGAGTTGATACTGACACCGCAAAAACCACTAAGCTTCTTTTTAAGAGCGTCATTGATAGATTTGTCACTTCGGCATACAAGTAAATCTGGCTGAATTCCAATTGACCTTAATTCTTTCACTGAATGTTGTGTTGGTTTAGTTTTTATTTCGCCAGAGGTTTTAATGTAAGGAAGTAATGTTACGTGTATGTATGCAACATCGTTCCTATTGACATCATTTTTGAATTCTCTTATTGCCTCTAAAAAAGGAAGAGATTCAATATCACCAACTGTGCCACCAATTTCAGTAATAATAATATCTGCATTACTGTTGGCGGCTACTCTATGAATTCTTTCTCTTATTTCTCCTGTAATGTGAGGTATTACTTGCACAGTTCCACCGTCATAATTACCTCTTCTTTCTTTATTGATAACTGCTTGATAGATTGATCCCGTAGTCACACTATTTAACCTAGTCATTGCAGTATCAGTAAATCTTTCATAGTGACCTAAATCTAGATCGGTTTCAGCCCCATCTTCGGTTACAAATACTTCTCCATGTTGGAAAGGGCTCATTGTTCCTGGATCAACATTTAGATATGGATCTAGTTTTAATATTGAAACACTATATCCTCTAGACTTTAATAATCTTCCTAAGCTTGCAGCTACAATTCCTTTACCAATGCTAGAAACTACTCCTCCGGTGACAAATACAAATTTTGACATTAAATATTTTTAATTAAGCACATCCTCCCTATATTTTATCTAAACAAAAAATTTTTAAAACATCCATATATATTCTTATTCATCAATTGTTATTTCAATATCTAATTCTTTTAATTGTGATTCAGAGACATTTGAAGGTGCATTTGTAAGAAGACATTTTGCTTGTTGATTTTTTGGAAAAGCAATGGTTTCTCTGATTGAATCTGCACCAATGATCAGCATGGTAATACGATCTAATCCAAAAGCTATTCCACCATGAGGAGGAGCTCCCATTTCTAAGGCTTCTATTAAAAATCCAAATTTTTCATCAATCTCGTTATCATTAAGTCCAACCGTTTTCAGAACCTCTCTTTGTAAGTTCGCTTCATGAATACGTAAAGAGCCACCTCCTAACTCCAATCCATTGAGAACTAAGTCATAAGCATTTGCTGTAGAGCTCTCAATTTCTTGTTTCAAGTTTTCAGAATCTTTAGATTTTATATTTTTTGGAGAACAAAAAGGATGATGTAAAGCTTCATATCTATTTTCATCTTCATTTCTCTCAAACATCGGGAAGTCAGTTACCCATAAGAAATTCCATTTACTTTTATCAATAAGATTTAAATCTTTTGCGATATATTGTCTAACCCTATCTAATGACTGATTGACAATTTGTTTATCTCCAGCTCCTAAGAGGATTAAGTCTCCATCTTTTGCCTCTGTGATTTTTAAAATATCAGCTATATGGTCTTCACTTAAATTATTTTTAATTGCCCCAATAGTCTCAAGCTCATCACCTTTGACCCTTATAAAGGCTAAACCACCAGCTCCTGCCTCTTGAGCTACTTGGAAGATGTCACCACCTGGTTTAATTCTTACGTTGCTAATACTTGAATTGCCTCCTTTGACCGTTATGGATTTTATATAACCTCCAGATTTAATTGCCTTGGTGAAAATATTAAACCCTATATCACCTAATACTCCTCCTAAATCTTTTAATAACATTTGATATCTAGTATCTGGTCTATCAGTGCCGTAATTATCCATTGCTGCCTGCCATGACATTCTTGGAAAAGTA
Organism: uncultured Prochlorococcus sp.; assembly: GCA_902544495.1. GTDB lineage: Bacteria > Cyanobacteriota > Cyanobacteriia > PCC-6307 > Cyanobiaceae > Prochlorococcus_A. The sequence continues at coordinate 3,992 of CACCCI010000022.1, read as the reverse complement.
TTATTAAAGTTAATATTTAACACTTCTTTCCATATTTTTTTTATAAGACTTTCATTAAAAGTAATTATTTCTTCTTCACTAATAAAGCTCATCTCAATATCTAATTGAGTAAACTCTGGCTGTCTATCTGCCCTTAAGTCTTCATCACGGAAACATTTTGCGATTTGATAATACTTATCTAAGCCCCCAACCATTAAAAGTTGTTTAAATAGTTGTGGGGATTGAGGTAAAGCAAAAAATTCTCCATTTGAAAGACGTGCAGGAACAAGAAAATCGCGAGCGCCTTCAGGAGTTGACTTTGTAAGTAATGGGGTCTCTACTTCTGTAAATCCAAAATTATCAAGAAATTCTCTAGCAACTTTGATAATCTTATGTCTTGTTTTTAAATTTTCTAGTAATTTTCCCCTTCTTAAATCAAGGTATCTATATTTTAATCTGAGTTCCTCTTTCGTATTTTCATAATCATGTATTGACACTGGAAAAGGTAAGTTTTTTTTAATTTGGTTGAGAACTTGCAAATCTTTAACTTTAAGCTCTAACTCTCCAGTACTTAAATTTGTATTTATGGAATCTTTAGGCCTTTCATTAATAATTCCGCTAACCATTATTACTGTTTCATTTCTTAGAGTTTCTGCCTGTTTAAATAGATCTGCACCATCATCGGGGTTAATTGTTATTTGTAGAAATCCACTATGGTCTCTTAAATCAATAAAAATTACACCACCATGATCTCTTCTTCTATCTACCCATCCGCATAAATTAACTAATTTACCAATATCTGTATTATTGAGTTCTTTGCAAATTTTGTTTCTCATCTAAGTATGATTTATTTATCAATAACTTATAATAATTCTTTAAGGGTAAATTTAGTTAATAATTTTTTTTATAAAACGCTCTCTTTGTTATTACCCCTTTGAATTTCTTGCCTCTTATTAATATTTGAACTGCATTATTTATTAAGGCATGCGAACTATTTATGTATGCAAAAGCAATAGCTTGATGTTTAGTTGGAGACCAACTGCCGCTTGTGATAGTGCCAATATTTTCTTCTCCTTTAAAAACTGTGCAACCTTTTCTTCCTATTGCTTTACCTTCTATGGAGAGACCAACTAACTTTTTTTGAATACCTAGTCTTGACTGCTCTTCAAGAAATTTTCTTCCAAAGAATTCGTGATTATTTTCTAAATGTATTAGCCAGCCTAACCCTGCTTCATAAGGAGAAGTTTTTTCATTTATATCTTGACCATAAAGATGCATGCCTGCTTCAAGTCTAAGTGTATCTCTAGCTCCTAAACCACAAGGTGCAACATTTTTGGAAATTGAGAAATCCCATAAATTAATTGCAGCTTTTTTAGGTAAAAGTATTTCTAGACCACTTTCACCCGTATAGCCTGTCTTTGAAAAGAAAATTTTTTCTTTGGGCGAAATATGTTCAAAAATTTTATATTCGCATCCAAAGTTAGGGATATGTGAGATTGAAGATTCAATCCATTCTTCAAATAAATCAAATGAGTTTTTTCCCTGTAGTGCTAAAAGTGCTTTGTCTTTTTTAAAGTTTGTTATTGAAATTTCAGACATATTTAAATTATTTTTTATCCACTGAAAATCTTCTTCATATCTACTTGCATTAACTATTAACAATAATTCTGACGTGTCATTTTCTTGTATACCAAGGTCATAAATTATTAAGTCATCTATTATTCCTCCTTTATCATTGAGCATTACTGTATAAAGTCCCTGACCTTCAGAAAAGGAGTATAAATTAGTAGGAAAAAGTTTTTGAATATAATCCTTTGGATTAATTCCCTTGATAGAAATCACACCCATGTGAGAAATATCAAATAATCCTGCTGAAGATCTAACTGATTCATGCTCTTTAATTAATCCTGAAAATGATATAGGCATTTCCCAACCTGCAAAATCCACTAATTTTGCATTGGATTCAACATATTTTGAATAAAGAGGACTTTTTAGCAAATCCATAAAATATTTAGTATTTTTACACTGTAGTTTAGAAATTTTTTATTGCATATTTTCTAATGACAAGATTAAGCTTCTAAGTACTTTGGCTGCAACTATGCTACTTACTCCGCTTTTATCAATTTCTGGAGATAATTCCACAATATCTGAAGCCACAATTCTAAGGTCTTTTAAAGTTTTCAGTATTTCTTCAAAATCATTCCAAAAAAATCCTCCCGGTTCTGGAGTGCCCGTCCCTGCTAGTAAACTGGGATCAAACCAATCTAAATCTATTGTTAAATATATTGGAGCCCTAGCGTATGGTAGAAGAGCTTGTTTTAACTCATGTGCATTTTCGCCTGGACAAAAGTTAACTAATTGGTTGTTGTTATGCATAATTTCAAATTCTTCTTTAGTCCCACTTCTGATTCCTACTTGCAAAATTTTTTTTTCAGGTAGCACTTCTAAGCATCTTTTCATAGTACAAGCATGACTATGTTGATTCCCTATATATGATTCTCTTAAATCTGCATGAGCATCAAGTTGAACTAATATCAAATCTGGATATTTTTTTACTAATGCTTCAATAGCACCCCTTGTAATAGAGTGTTCGCCTCCAAGCATAATAGGACTAAGGCGTTTACTAATTAAGTAATTTGTTGCTGATTTAACCGATTCAATAACGGACTTTGAGTCATTTTTATCAATTAGTATTGATCCAAAATCAACATACTTAATATCTTCTAAGTCTTTTTTTATTTTTGGACAATATGTTTCTAAACAAGAACTCACTTGTCTTATTGCTTCTGGACCAAATCTTGCTCCTGGTTTAAACGAACATGTCCCGTCATAATTAACTCCAAATATACCAATTGAGCAATTCTCAGGACTTCTTTTTGCTCCCATATAAATTGAATTTTCTTTATCAAATAAATTTTTTGTCATCTTATGAATCTAGTTCTTTTACAATTTTATTTGGCATCATTTTGAATGCTGCATTTTGAAAATTTAAATTCCAAATTTCACATCCTTTTTCTATTTTTAGGACTTCATCATAATTTTGCTTTGATAAATTTAGATTTTCTGAAGAAGCAAATGTCCAACTCCAAATCCCGCTTGGATATATAGGCACAAATGAATACATAGTTTCAGAAACTTTAAATATATTTTTTAGGGTTTTCAAAATATTTATGTGAATATTTTTGAAGGATTCAGGAGATTCGCTTTGCATTGCTAATATCCCACTTCGTTTAAGAATTCTTTTACATTCTTTATAAAAAGAATCTGAAAATAATAAATTTGAAAATTCTGAGGGATCTGAACTATCTATAAATATAACGTCGTAAAAATTATCTCTTGTTTTTTTTACCCATTTAACACCATCATCAACATGTATTTCTAATCTTTTGTCATTCCAGGCTTCGCCTCCAATTTCTTTTAGAAATTTTTTAGATATTTTAATTACCTCCTCATCAATTTCTACTAGATCAATTTTTGATATTTGAGAATATTTAACGCATTCTCTTACAGTACCACCATCACCACCGCCAATAATTAGAACATTAGATTTTTCGTCCATGCTACTTAATGCAGGATGCACAAGACACTCATGATAATATTTCTCGTCTTTTAATGATGTCATCCAGCAACCATCTAACATTAAAGCTTTACCATAATATTCATTTGCAATAACAATAATTTCTTGATATTTTGAGGTTTTTTTAATTAGAATTTTCCCATTTAAGCCGAATCTTGAGCCTTCATGATATTCATCTATCCATGTTGTAATATTTGTCATTTGCTTTTAGGAAGTTTTCCCGCCAGTTTTTTCTTGGCTATTTGCCAAAGCCGTTGAAAGTCTTTGGGTGTTTGTTTTTTAATATTATCTCCTGCATGCTCTTCGACGATTGAAAATCTGTCTAAAAATTTTAAATTAGTTTTTTGAAGAGCTGATTCAGGATTGATCTTTAAAAAGTTGGAGAGATTAAGAAGAGTAAAGTAAATATCCCCAAATTCATTTTTTATCTCTGAAT
>CACCCI010000021.1:0-16872 GCA_902544495.1 uncultured Prochlorococcus sp. | reverse complement strand
ACTTTGAGTTAGACAAACAAATTAATTAATAATATCTAGCAGTTCAAAATATATTTTTACTACTTTGAATAAAAATACTTTAATTTTTGCTTATTATAGGCGCATTATGCTTTATTCTTAAATATAAGATTTTTATAATTTTGACTTCAGTCAGCGAATTAAAAAAAGAAATACTTAGGCTAACGAAGGAGTACTCAAAGAAAGTACACTCACCTTATAGACCTGCATCTGATACTTTAAGATCAGAATGGGTTGAAGGAATACCAATACCTTATGCGGGAAGAGTTTTTACTGAGCTTGAGGTTGAAGCTGCAGTATCTTCTACACTGGATTTTTGGTTAACATTGGGTCAAGAAGGTATATCAATGGAGAGGGAATTAGGAGATTTCCTTGGATCAAAAAAGACTTTATTAGTGAATTCTGGTTCTAGTGCAAACTTAATAGCAATTTCAGCATTAACATCACATAAATTAAATGATCAAAAAAGAATCAACTATGGGGATGAAGTTATAACAGTAGCGGCAGGATTCCCAACTACTGTCGCCCCAATAATCCAGGTTGGTGCTGTACCAGTTTTCATTGATGCAGATCCTGTGACCGGTAATGCAAAATGCTCACAATTAGAAAAAGCCTTTAAGCCTGGCAAGACCAAAGCAGTTATGATGGCTCACGCATTAGGCAATCCATTTAACTTATTAGAGACCTTAAAGTTTTGCAAAAAATATGATCTTTGGTTAATTGAAGATAACTGTGATGCTTTGGGTTGTACTTATTCTATCCCAACAAAAATTGCTAATGAATTAGGTTTCTATAAAAGTAGTCCTGGCTTAGATGGAGACCCAAATACGATAAAAAGATGGACTGGTACTTGGGGTGATATTAGTACTCAAAGCTTTTACCCACCACATCACTTAACAATGGGTGAAGGTGGAGCCGTAAATATTATTAGCAGCAAAAAGTTAGCTGTTATTGCTGAAAGTTTTAGAGACTGGGGAAGAGATTGTTGGTGCCCAAGTGGTATTGACAACACTTGCAATAAACGATTCGAATGGAAATTAGGAGAGCTTCCAAAAGGCTATGATCATAAATATACTTATAGTCATCTCGGATTTAACTTAAAACCCTTAGATACCCAGGCAGCTATTGGGAGAATTCAATTAAAACGTCTAAATGAATTTATTGAAATCAGGAAAGAAAATTGGAATTACCTAAGATCAGGACTAACCCAAAGTGAAAGTTTTCTAGATTTTGCATTACCAACTCATAGTTTTTTTGATGGTCTTTTTGAAATCCCATTTTGGTTCCCAATTAAGCTCTTTTATAGCTTTCTCAATTACAAGATTTAACATGCCTGCTTCGTGAAGCTCTTTAAAATTATTCGCATTTTTATATTCGCCGTCCCAAGACTTTAGACATTCTTCGACTAATTCTTTAACTGTTCTGTTTGAATTTATGTAGGGACCAAAATTGTAAGAGGTAGAATATTTTTGTTTTTCATTTACTAACTTTTCAGCAAGACTTAAATATCCTGATAAAGGTTCTAAAACATGTTGCCAAGGCCTAGTCGAATAAGGATTTCTTAAAATTATCGTTTTGTTCTTTTCTAGTGAATTTATAACGTCAGGAATTATACGATTCTCTGACCAATCTCCCCCCCCAATTACATTCCCAGCTCTTGCACTTGCAAAAGAAAAATTACTAGTTTGACTATTATCTAGATTGCAAAAACTTGATCTCCATGATGAAATTGCTAGTTCAGTAGCTGCTTTACTGCTGCTATAAGGATCATAGCCCCCTAGTCGATCATTCTCCCTATATCCATAAACCCACTCTTTATTTTGATAAACCTTATCTGTTGTGATAAATATTCCTATGCTTTCTTTACAATATTTAGTTAGTGAATTAAGAATATTTAAAGTTCCAATTACGTTAACTTCCCAAGTATTAATTGGTTCCTGATAAGACCTAACAACTAGCGGTTGAGCTGCTAAATGAAAAACTATTTCAGGCTTTATATCTTTTATATATTTATCTAATTTCTCTTTATCTCTAATATCACAAATAATATGGACTAAGTCCTCTTTTATTTTTAGTGAATCAAACAAATTTTTTGAAGATTCGGGGGGGTAAGCTTAAACCATAAACTTTCGCCTTCATTTGTAAAAGCCAAAGAGCCAACCACGATCCCTTAAATCCAGTATGACCAGTGATTAGGACTTTTTTCCCATTCCAAAAATCTAAATTAGGATTATTGTTGTCTTGATAATGCATCCTTAATCCCAAATTTTCCATGGGGCTTTTTTAGTTTTCCAAAGATTCTCAAGATAATTTTTGTCTCTTAACATATCCATAGGCTGCCAAAATCCATCATGAAAATAAGCGGAAAGGTCATTACTTTCTGCAAGAATCCTTAACGGATAATCCTCCCAAGTACATTCATCACCATCAATAAGTTCAAGAACCTCGGGCTCTAGAACAAAAAAACCACCATTAATCAAGCTTCCATCCCCCTTTGGTTTCTCTTTGAATGAAAGTACTTTTCCTCTCTCAAATTCTAATGACCCAAATCTCCCAGGAGGATTTACAGCGGTAAGAGTGGCTTTTCTTTTTTTTGATTTATGAAATTCTATTAATTTGTGTATATTTACATCTGCTACTCCATCTCCATAAGTGAAGCAGAATGTTTCATCTCCAATATGCTCTGCTACTCTTTTAAGTCTTCCTCCGGTCATAGTATTTTCTCCAGTATCTACTAAAGTTATTTTCCATGGTTCAGTATGCTTTGAATGAATATCCATGCTATTGTCTTTCATATCAAAAGTTACATCACATGTATGTAAAAAATAATTAGCAAAATACTCTTTAATTACATACCCCTTATATCCACAACAAATAATAAATTCATTAATACCGTATTGACTATAAATTTTTAAGATATGCCAAAGAATTGGTTTATTCCCAATTTCTATCATTGGCTTAGGTTTATTTGAAGTTTCTTCTGAGATTCTTGTGCCGTATCCACCCGCTAATATTACTGCCTTCACTTTTTAATAATCTTATTGAATAAATATTACCACAGTAAATGTTGAAGAAAAAAAATCTTTTAACATCTATTTGATAACTTAAATGAAATTCGTCTTTCTATAAATTATTTAATAATTTATCAAGAAAAATAAATGTTATTAGTCATATTTTTAAGCTTAATTTAAAAACTTTCTCCACCCAAAAATATATTTTTGATATCCCATTCAAGGGTTTTATGAAGTCCATCGAAAAAATCATATTTTGGTTCCCACCCAAACTTACTTTTTATTTTGGGAAATTAATGGAATATCTTTTATCATGCCCAGTTCTATCATCAACATATTTAAAAAATCATATTATGAGATGTCTTTAGTTGTAAAAGCAGCTATTGATTATCCAATCTAGCTTTGAATTCAGTGTGGTTTTTCTACATTTTTCAAAATTAAGAAGATTAAATTTATTTGTATTAAGTCCAATGACCTCTATAGTTACCTGTGGTTTTTGTAGTAATTGACCTCCAAGTTGACCGCCAACTCCAGTTATTAAAATTCTCATAAAAAAAGATATTGATTTTTTAGCTGATCTAAAGAAAATCCATTCCTATCTTTTTCGCTAATATTCACTTCTTGTTTAAGATTTGATAGTGGCCAATTGATATTGATACTTGGATCATCCCACTTTAGAGTTAATTCTGAGTCTTTATTCCAATAGTTTGTTGTTTTATATAAAACCTCTACATCCTCAGTTAAGGTTAAAAAACCATGAGCAAAACCTTTTGGTATCCAGATTTGTTTTTTATTTACCGCTGAAATATTGATCCCCATCCATTTGCCAAAATTTGGGGAGGATTTTCTTATATCTATAGCTACATCAAATATCTCACCTGATATTACCCTCAAAAGTTTCCCTTGTTCAAAAGGAGGCAATTGATAATGTAGCCCTCTTAAAACTCCATATTTTGATTTAGAGTGATTATCTTGTACGAATAGAACTTTTGAGCCAATTATTTTTTCAAATCTTTTTAAATTAAAACTTTCAAAGAAAAATCCGCGTTCATCTTTAAAAACTTCTGGTTCAATAATTTTTACTTCCTCTAAGGTAAAAGAATTCATTGCGTATTATTTTCTAAAACATCGTGAATGTATTTGACATAACTTGAATTCTTATATGATTTTAATGACTTCAGTATTGTCTCTTTTGATAACCATTCTTTTTTAAAAGCTATTTCTTCAGGACAGCAGATTTTGACTCCTTGTCGATGTTCTATAGTTTGTACAAATTGACAAGCTTCTAATAAAGAATCTGGTGTGCCAGCATCTAACCAAGCATACCCCCTTCCTAATTTTTCTAAAAATAAATTACCGTTTTCTAAATAAATCTTGTTGAGATCAGTAATTTCTAATTCTCCTCTTTCAGAAGGAGATAGCATTTGGGCATATTTTGGAGCATTTTCATCATAAAAATATATTCCAGCTATGGCATAATTTGAATTGGCAGTTTTTGGTTTTTCAATAATGTTTTTAATTTCTCCATTTGAATTTAGTTCTGCAATTCCATATCTTTCTGGATCTTTTACTTTGCAACAGAAAATAGTCGCTCCTTTATTATTATCAGATACATTTAAAAGTCTTTTTTGTAACCCATCTCCATAGAAAAAGTTGTCTCCTAATATTAAAACTGAGGGTGCACCTGCTAAATATTCTTCAGAGATAATTAATGCTTGTGCAATACCATCAGGGGATTCTTGTACTTTGTAATTTATTTTTAATCCCCAATTATTACCATCACCTAATAATTCTTTGAACAAAGGAAGATCTCTAGCAGTTGAAATTAATAAAATATCTCTTATGTTGGCAAGCATTAAGGTAGACAATGAGTAATAAATCATAGGCTTATCAAATATTGGTAATAAGTGTTTTGATAAACCATTGGTTACAGGAAAAAATCTTGTTCCAAGACCTCCAGCTAAAATGATCCCTTTACGATTTTGCATAATTATTCTTCTAATATTTGATCAATAGTTTCGTAGAATTCCGATTCCCAATATGGTAATTCAATATTGAGTGCTTTTTCAATTTTATTTGTGTCTAATAATGAATTTTTAGGTCTTTTTGCTTTAGTAGGATAATCTGTAGTATCGATTGGTAAGATTTTAACTTTATTTGACTCAGACAAAAATTCATAATCGTTAGCCCTTTCCAGGATTTTATTTGCCATTTGGTACCAATTAGTTCTACCTCTAGGAGACAAATTATAAATCCCTGAATCAATTTGTTTTGTAGAGTTTATGTTTTTAATTATCTCATAAGTAATTTTACTAATAAGGTTAGTTGAAGTTGGTACTCCAAACTGATCTTTAACTATATTTAAAGTCTCTTTATCTTTTATTAATTTGAGAATGGTTTTTATAAAGTTGTTTCCATAACGACTTATAACCCAACTAGTTCTTATTATTAGAAAGTTGGTCATGTATCTTTCAATTTTTTTGTCTCCTTCTAATTTAGACTTTCCATAGATATTTAATGGATTAGTTTTATCAATTTCTTTATAAGGTATTTCTTTTTCTCCATCATAAACATAATCCGTTGAATAGTGTATTAGATACCCCTTGTAAGTTTCTAAAATTTCGGCTATTTTTTGAGGTGCTTCTGAATTTACTTTATATGCGTAATTTATATTATTTTCAGCATTATCAACAGATGTATAAGCAGCGGCATTGATTAATATTTCAGGTTTTTCATAATTGATCATTTTTTCAACTTCAATAAAATCAGTTATATCAAGATCTTTCTTTTTATATAATTTTAGATGAACTTTGTCTTGTAATATTTCTGCTAATTCTCTACCTAATTGTCCGTTAGCACCTAATATAACAACTTTCATTTTCTTAATTTAAAAATTAGAATATTTTTTCTTTTTTGTATTCATTTTGATTAGGAATTTATATCTTTTATATTTTTATTTTATCCAACCAGTCTTGATTAGATAAATACCAATTTATGGTCTTATTTATTCCGCTACTAAAATTATTTTTTGGATACCAATTTAATTTATGTTTTAATTTTTTTGAATTAATTGAATACCTTTTGTCATGACCTTTCCTATCAGGAACATATTTTATTAAATCCTTATAATTTTTTATTTTTTTTCCTGAAATAATTGGTTTTATATTATCAAGAATTTTGCAGATTATCAAAACAATTTCGTTGTTGGTTTTTTCATTACTGCTGCCAATTCCATATGATTCCCCAACCTCTCCTTTATCAAGAATCTTCATTAACGCCTCACAGTGATCTTCAACATATATCCAATCTCTTATATTCTCTCCATCACCATAAATTGGTATATCAAGTAATTTCAAGGCATTATTTATAACTAATGGAATAAATTTTTCTGGTAATTGGTATGGTCCATAATTATTAGAACAGTGAGTAATTATTGTTGGTAAATTATAAGTTTTGTTATAGGACCTAACTAAATGATCCGAAGATGCTTTGCTTGCACTGTATGGACTATTTGGAGCATAATTACTTTCTTCATCAAAGGGATCTTGATTTAAATTAAGTGATCCAAAAACTTCATCGGTAGAAACATGTAAGAACCGAAATTCATTTCTTTTAACTTTATTTAAAGACTTAAAATAATCCATAGAACATTCCAAAAGATTGAAAGTCCCTAATATATTTGTTTTTATAAAATTTATAGGATTCTCTATAGATTTATCGACATGAGATTCTGCAGCAAAATTTAGTATAGCCCTAGGTTTATATTCTTTTAAAATATTTGAAACTAAATCTTTATCATTAATATCTCCTTTAATAAAAATATAGTCAGGATTTTTAGAGTATTCTTTGAGATTAGATGAATTACCAGCATAAGTAAGTAAATCTATATTAATAATTTTTTCATTTCCTTTTTTGAACCAATTTGATATAAAATTAGTACCAATAAATCCTGCACCACCTGTTATAAATATAGTCAAGATTAAATCCTCTTAAAAAGAATAGAAAAAAAGTAAGCAATATTTCCAAAAATAGTCTGCCTATAAATTCCACTGGACTTAAAAAGTATAACCCTTTTAAGCAATGACTTTTTCCTTAATTCTTTAAATTTTTCGAAAGTATCTTTATTATCTTTTACAAGAAGACTTTTATTAATTTCTAGAGCATATAAATTGACATCATTCCACAATTTTACTCTCCCCATGAATAAATGAAAAATTCTATAAATACGATCATTGAAAGTATTGTTTGCACCTAATATGTTTTTTCTGTGTTGCCTATATTTCAGAAAAGATTCTTTGTCATAAAATATATTTCCACCAACTCCTGAAATTATTTGATAGCACCACCAATCATGTGAAATAATTTTAAAATTTTCATATATTGATTCTAAAATTATATTTTTTGCAGTTTTATTAAAAACCATAGTATTTCCTCCTCCTATATTTTGTATTAGTGCATTTTTAAATGAAGGTTTTTTCTTAAAAATCAATGATTTGCCAATTATTTTTTTACATTTTTCATCATAAAATGTTGTCCTTCCACAATATAAATTAGGTTCTTTGTTTGAGTAAATATTAAGTTTTTTTATAGCATTTTCAAGCTTATTTGGGAACCAAATATCATCCTGATCTGAAAAACAATAATAATCAAATTCCTCATTAATATCTTTCAAAGTATTTAAAAAGTTTAGGGCATATCCAAAGTTTTTTTCGCATTTCCTATAAAAAATTTCAAACTTTTGAATATCCTTAAAAAAAGAGCTTTGCCAATTTGAGAAATTTTCATTACTACAATCATCAGATATAAAAATAGATAATGAAACATTACTTAAATTTTGATCAACTATCGATTTTATTTGTTCTTTTATATATTTCTGCCCTTTGTAATAAGCTAAAATACAAGCAATTTTTATGTTATTAGTATTGCTTACAAAATTCGAATACTTATTCTTATTAAGACATATCCAATTATTAGTTATCATTTATTTTAAATATTAATTTTGATGTTAATTATACATATTTTAAACCTTCTAAAATTTATTAATTAAAAATTATCGCCAATACCATCAAAGTTGAAACTATGAATATTAAACTTAATTCCCCCTGTTTCTGTTTCAGAGTTATAGTAAATTCCTAAATTATAGGCTCTTCTATTCCATGTTAATTCATATTTGGTATTAAAAAATTTATTATATTTTGGCGAATTGATATCAAGATTATATTCCGTAGACAATTCTAAGGCTAGTGGTCCTATTAATTGCTGTTTTGCAAGAAATTCAATACTATGTTTATCAACTGATTGGTCAAATCCAAAAGGACTATTTCCATCAGAAATTGTAGTCTTAGGATAAATACTTAATCTAGTGTAATCAAAATACTTACTTTTAAAATTTCCTAAAGTTAATTCTGGGCCCGCTCTAAAGGTCAACAAGTTTTGATAGTTTTTATCATCGTATCTATAAATATCTAACTTTGCTTGGGCATTAAAGTCCATACCATAATTAATAATTGTTGGACTATAAATAAGTTTATTATTAATTAAATTATTTTGAATTTTTGGGCTCCATATTGGATATCGATGATTTCTTTCAAGAAAAATATTAAGCCTTTTTCGGTTAATTAAATTAGTTGGATATAGTCTTTCGCCAGATTGATATTCACCAATGCTAAATGCAATTGTAGACGATTTATTGATTTTATTATTAGTCCAATTATTTTGCTTAACTAATTTGATCCCGTATGCACTTAATATTTCACTCTCACCAAGAGAACCATTCCAAACTTTATCTCTATAGTTTCCAAATATTGAAAATTTAGTTTCTTTATCAGAATCTGATTTGGTTTTTTTATAGAGTGATTTTGTTAATTCAGTTTTTACAGAGAGTGCTTTTTTAAATTTTTCTAAATCTAATGTACTAAGAGTTATATTTGAAGATAAATCAAATCCATATACTTTGGTTAAGTAATCTAACTCTATTCCAAAGAAATCTAAGGGTGTTATATCCTGCTCAACTTTCTCAGAAAGCACTGATTTATCTTCAGCACTATAACTTTTTGTTTTGCCTTGTAAAGATCTTTGAATATAGAATTCTTTTTTTAAATTTAACTTTGTATTTTCTGAAGAAAAATAAATAGGATCAAAGTTCCTAGTTATAAATAAACCATCTTTTGCACTTTTGTCGTATCCAATTCCCCATCTGAAATTATTTTCTTCTCCAATTTTGATCCTCCTTGGCCCAATAGGTATCTTAAGAAAGTCGTCAAGTATTAAAGTGCTCCACTGACTTGTTATAAGTATTTCTTCATTATCATCAGTTGTTTTGAAATTTTTGTTATTGATAACTAATTGCGGTTTATTGAAGGGATCGTTTGTTAGAAAAAGTTGTTCTGAATGCCAAATATTCTTTACTATATTTATTTTTTTAGCTTTATATCTCCATTTTTGCTTTTTACTTATATCTATTTTGAGTTCCTGAGGAATTAATCTTTTTAAAAAAGATTCATCATCTCTATCGAGATTGTAATTATCCAAAGATAAGGAATTTGAAGAATTAAAAATTACATTTGTAATTTGATCAGTAATATTTAAATTCTTATTTGAATTGAACTTACCTAATGTTTCGAAATTAATGGTTCCAAAAGCATTAAGTATATAACCTTCCTTTTTTTTAAGATTATATTTAAGTTCCGTGGATTTAAGGAATTGATCTCCAGATTGAAATACAATATTTCCTTCTATAAATATTTCTCTTAATTTCGTTCTATAAACTAATTTATCTGCTCTCAATAAAATCTTGTTATTTCTTGCTAAAACATTACCCTCAGCAATAAAATCATCTCCTTGAGATAATTGTTTTTCAGAGAGAATTTCTAGATTTGAAAATTCATCTTTTTCTTGCTGAGATTTTTGAATATTATTAGCGATTAATTTTAAAAATTTATTTATTTTAATTTCTAGATTCTCATTTTTTGTAAATTCTTTTTTAACGAAGACTTTTTTTGAATTGCCAAAATTTGAGTTTGCAAAATTATTGTTTTTAGCTGAAGCAGCAAGAGAAAAGTAATTTAAAATTAAAAACCATATAAAAAAATTGTTTTTCCTTTTCAATTATCTTTAAAGTTGTTATGAATTATTTTAATGTGTCAAAGCTAATTAAACAATTAATAAAAGGTTTTAGATTACATTCCATCATCAGTATTGACTTTATCAAATCTCTAAAAAATTTATTTAAAAAAAACATTTTTTTTGTAATCATTAAAAGCTAATTTTAATCCTTCATCGATATTTATTTTAGGTTCCCAGCCCAACGCTTTTATTTTACTGATATCAAGTAATTTTCTTGGTGTGCCGTCAGGCATATTTTTATCCCAAAGTATTTTACCCTTATATTCAACAAGGTCGGCTATTTTTTCTGCTAATTTTTTTATAGTTATTTCACGTCCGCTACCAACATTTAACCATGATAATCGTTGGTTTGAGCTATCTAAAGGAGCATTTTCAGAGGTGATATCCCAATTTTTTAAGCAAAATAAACAGGCTTCTGCTAAGTCATCAACAAATAAAAATTCTCTAGAAGGTTTGCCAGTGCCCCAACAAGTTACTATATCTTTATCTTTAATTTTAGCAGAGTAGAATTTATTTATTAATGCTGGAATTACATGACTTGTTTTTAAATTATAATTATCTCCAAAACCATAAAGATTACAGGGCATTAAAGAGATAAAGTTTAATCCATACTGTTTATTAAGAGCTTCACAAAGTTTTAAGCCAGCTATTTTGGCAACTGCATACCATTGGTTTGTTTGTTCTAGCTTACTTTCTAACAAATACTCTTCTTTAATGGGCTGTTTTGACATTTTGGGATAAATACAACTACTTCCTAAAAAAAGTAATTTTTTTACTCCATGTTGTTTTGATGCTTCGATTAGGTTTGTTTGTATAGCAAGATTTTCATAGATGAACTCATAGGGTTCTTTATTATTTGCATTTATGCCACCCACTTTTGCAGCAGCAATTATTACAATATCTGGTCTATTAAAAGAAAACCAAGACATTACATCGCTAAAATTTAAAAGATTTAATTCATTTCTATTTGACTCAAGCAATTTACCTTCAAAATTGTTGCTTCCATAAAATTTTTTTATTAGAGTCTTTTTAATAGAACTCCCAACCATTCCTGTACTTCCAGCAATAAAAATCTTTTCATTAGAGTTCATATTCTTCTATATTTTTTTTTCCGCTGCAACCATTTCTGAAATTAACATTTCTAGTGATATTTTAGGTTTCCAGCCTAATTTTTTTTCCGCTTTAGATGCATCGCCCATAAGCTCATTTACCTCTGTTGGACGATAATATCTTGGATCAATTCTAATAACTATTTCACCAGTATCTGCCCTACGTCCTATTTCATCAAGATCTTTATTTTCCCAATATATTCCTGAAGAATTACCTCCTTTATTCCAACCTAATTCATTAGCAGTTAATTCACAGAACTTCCTAACACTCTCCATCCTTCCTGAGGCAATTACAAAATCATCTGGTTTATCTAATTGGAGCATAAGCCACTGCATCTCTACGTATTCTTTCGCATGTCCCCAATCTCTTTTTGCATCAATGTTTCCTAGGTATAAGCATTTTTCTAATCCATCGTTAATTCGGGAAAGACCACGTGTTATTTTTCTCGTAACGAACGTTTCACCTCTCCTTGGACTTTCATGATTAAAAAGTAATCCGTTACAAGCAAATATTCCATAAGCTTCTCTATAGTTAACCGTTATCCAATAGGAATAAAGTTTAGCGACTGCATATGGACTTCTTGGGTAAAAAGGAGTCTTTTCGTTTTGGGGAGATTCTTGCACAAGTCCATATAATTCACTTGAACTAGCTTGATAAAATTTTGTCTTTTTTTCTAATCCTAATATTTTTATTGCTTCAAGTAACCTCAAAGTGCCAATCGCATCGCTATTCGCAGTATATTCAGGGCTTTCAAAACTAACGGCTACATGACTTTGAGCACCTAGATTATAAATCTCATCTGGCTTTATAAGTTGAATAATTTTTATTAAATTTGTACTATCAGTAAGATCACCATAATGAAGAATGAATTTTGAGTTTTCTATATGAGGATCTTTGTAAATATGATCTATTCTTGAAGTGTTAAAACTACTTGAACGTCTTTTTATCCCATGTACCTCATATTTCTTCTCTAAAAGAAACTCTGCTAAATAACTTCCATCTTGTCCAGTTATTCCTGTTATGAGAGCCTTTTTCATTCAAAATATTTTTTATTAATATGATTACATTACTTAACTATTTATATAAAATTTTGTGTGGTTTATTATAAATTAACAAATTTATAAATCATTATAAAATTTAGTTTATTGAAGTTACAAAAAATTTGCTGATAGATTTTTTATAAATTTTGCATTAGTTTTTTATTATTTAAAATGAGATGAATTAATTAGTATAAATTGTTATCAAAAAAAATAGAAATCTCTTTATTATTTAAAATTTTTATAAATTTTACTTATAGTTTTCCTCTAGAAAATAAATTTTTTACTTCTTTTTTAATAAATTACTTCCAAAGATATAAAATTTAATTATTGTGGATTATAAGTGCAAATTTAATAAAAAATTTTTATAGGAAATAAAAAATCAATTTATTTGTTACTTAAAAAAATTCTCCTAAAAAATATTTTTATAAAGCATATTTTTATTCCAATATGAAAAGAACTGTTTTAGTCACTGGAGCTGCTGGATTTATTGGAGCTGCGACTGTAAAAAAGTTATTATTAAATGGAGATAATGTTATAGGGATAGATAATCTTAATGATTATTATGACGTCTCTTTAAAAAATTATCGTCTAAAACAATTAGAGGTTTCATCACTAAATAAAAGCAGTTGGCATTTTTATAAAATTTCAATTGAGGATTATAAATCTCTATTAAAAGTATTCAAGGAACATAAACCTCATATAGTTATTAATTTAGCAGCACAAGCAGGAGTGAGATATTCTCTTATAGATCCTAATTCATACATACAGAGTAATTTGGTTGGATTTGCAAATATTATGGATTTGGTAAAGTCTTTTTCGATTGAGAATTTTATTTATGCTTCTAGTAGTTCAGTTTATGGAGGTAATAAAAAACTTCCTTTTAAGGAGACAGATAATGTCGATAAACCTATCAGTCTTTATGCAGCAACAAAAAAATCTAATGAACTCATAGCTCATTCGTATAGTCATATCTATGATATACCTTCTACTTGTTTGAGATTTTTCACAGTATATGGTCCGTTAGGAAGGCCTGATATGGCACCAATGATTTTTGCTAAATCAATACTTAATTCAAAACCAATTAAGATTTTTAACTTTGGTAAGATGAGCAGGGATTTTACTTATATAGATGATATAGCAGAATCAATTTTTAGATGTTCTTTTAAAAAAGCAAAATCAAATGAATGTTTTGAAAAAAAATGAAAATGATTCTTCTCTATCAATTGCTCCCCATATGATTTTAAATATAGGAAGCAAAAAACCTATAAAGCTACTAGATTTTATTGAAATTTTAGAAACTAATCTTGGGAAAAAGGCAATAAAACTATTTCAACCAATGCAACCTGGAGATGTTGAAAATACTTTTGCGGAGACATCAAAACTTTCTAATTGGATAAACTTCACTCCTAAAACCTCTATTGAAAAAGGAGTATATAATTTTTCAAAATGGTATAAAAATTATTATGGATATTAACTTTACATTTACAAAAAATTTTTAATATGAAAAATATAGTTATTACTGGAGGTGCTGGTTTTAATGGAAGTAATATTTGTCTAGAATTCTTGGCACAACAAAAAAAATCTTTTTATTATTCCATTCATTAATAGTAATAAAGATGTTTTTCATGGAATTAAAAAAATTCATTGGCATCTGTACCATCACCAACTCTCCATAAATTTATCTTGGCATCTTGAATATCTTTTGGATTAATAATTGACCTAGCATCAAAAACCCAAGCAGGATTAGCCATTTGTTTTGCTGCTTCTATCCAGTTAATATTTTTATATTCTTCCCATTCAGTCAACATTAAAATTGCATGCGCGCCTTCAAAAATATCAAGACTTTTACTGAATTCCCAATTCCCAAGTGGGCTCAATAATTTATCTTCTGCATCTTTGGCATTTATTTTATTTTTTTTTCTATTTAAATCCCTTTCTATTTGTAATTCGCTTACTTTGGGGTCATGTATAAAAATTCTTGCACCTTCATCAATAAGATCCTTACATATTTGAATGGATGCAGATTCTCTTGTATCGTTTGTATTTGCTTTAAAGGCAAATCCCAAAATAACTATTTTTTTACCAGTTATAGTTCCAAATAGTTTTTTTACGACTAATTTTGATATTCTACTTTGATGCCAATTATTGAGGTTTACGACAGTTTCCCAGAAATTTGCAACTTCATTCAGTCCAAAATATTCTGCTAAATATACAAGATTCAAAATATCTTTTTTAAAGCAACTTCCTCCAAATCCTGGACCTGAATCTAAAAATTTAGAACCTATCCGACTATCTGTACCAATTGCTCTGGATACTTCTCTTACATCTGCACCTGTAGCTTCACATAATGCAGCAATTGAATTAATTGAGCTAATTCTTTGTGCTAAAAAAGCATTCGCTGTAAGTTTTGCCAGTTCACTGCTCCAAATATTCGTAAAAAGTATTTTTTCTTTTGGGACCCAGCTCGTATATATATTTTTTAATGCATTCATGGATTCTATATTATCTCCACCTATGAGTACTCTATCTGGATTTTCTAGATCTTTTATGGCTGTACCTTCAGCTAAAAATTCTGGATTTGATAAAACATCAAAACTAATACCCTTTCTATTACTATCAGATTCTGCTGATCTAAGAATAGACTGAATAACTTCAGCAGTCCTTACTGGCAATGTACTCTTTTCAACCACAATTGTATGACCTTTTGAAAAATTAGCTACTTGTCTAGCGCTTTCCTCAACCCACCTTAGGTCACTTGCTTTGCCAGCACCTAATCCTTTTTTTTTTGTTGGAGTATTAACAGAAATAAAAATCATATCTGCTTCATTGATTTTTTCTTTTACAAAGTTAGAAAAATGTAAGTTAATACCTCTGCGTCTTTTCACTATCTCTTCTAATCCTGGTTCGTATATTGGCAAATTCTTTAAGTTTTTGTCATTCCATTTCGAAATTCTATTTTCATCAATATCTACAACCTCAACGTTAATTTTGGGACACTTATCAGCTATTACAGCCATTGTTGGACCCCCTACATATCCCGCACCAATACAGCAAATATTCTTTATGATTCTTCCTTTTTCAGTATTTTTCAAATATTTTTTGGGTAAATATAAATTTTATTATAAACCTATGAAGTCAAAATCTTTTTTAATTTTTAATATGGTTATCATTTAAATTTGATAAATTAATCTATTAATTAAGAATTTAATATTAATCTAATTTTAAATAAAATTAATCTAATTTAAAAGACCTATTTCCTCTAGCAGTAAGAACAGTCTTTATTGTTTTTAAAAGTATAAGGATATCTAACAAAAAAGAAGTATGATTTATGTAATAAATATCATAACTTAATTTGTTAATAGTATCTTTTTTACTGGAACCATATGGATAATTAACTTGAGCCCAACCACTTATTCCAGGTTTTAATATATTTCGGTAGTTATAATATGGGATAGTCTGCAATAATTTCTCTTCAATTTCTGGTCTTTCCGGTCTTGGCCCAATTAAACTCATTTCCCCTTTGATGACTGAAAAAAGTTGTGGTAATTCATCAATTCTAGTTGCTCTAATTATCTTTCCAACTTTAGTAATTCTTCTGTCCCGAGATGAAGACCACCGTGCTCCAAATTTTTCGGCATTTTTAATCATACTCCTAAATTTAAAAATTCTAATTCTTTCCCCCTTATAACCAGTTCTTACTTGTGAATAAAAAATTGGACCTTTATCTTCTAGAAAAATAAAAATAGAAATTATTAGTGTTAAAGGTAAAGTAACAATAATTATAAAAATACTGACAATAATATCACCAATTCTTTTAATCCTTATTTGATAGTTATCTTCAATAGATTTAAGTTTCCCTAATAATTGGTATTTGTTATCAATAAGTTTAGTTGGCATTCGGTGGAATTGTTTTTCAAACCAACTTAATAAATCGTCCACTATTATTCCTTTTAATTTTAATTTAAAAATTAAATCTATATTTTGTTGATTAATTAATGAATAATCTTCTATTATAATCCCCTGAATATTATTTAAATCAATAGATTCGAGATTTTTATCATTAACAAGCCAAAATATTATATCTTTTTTACTCCTTGATATTTCATTAGAAACAGTTTTATATTTTTTTTGAGTTCCATAGTAAATCCAATCTTTTTTTTTGTAAGATATATTTTGATTAATTATTCCTAAATTAACTTGGATTATAAAGCTTACTAATCCAATATAAAGTGTTACCCTAATAAAAAAATTACTTAAATCTTTTAAATCAGTATCAAAAAAATTAACATCTGTCCAGAAAAATAATAAAGGATATCCCCAATTAATAAATAGATAAATGCTATTGCAAAGAAAAAGTAAGAAAATAAGCTTAACAAAAAGTTTACTAATAATTACAAAAGATATTTTTCTCTTTTTCACATATCTTCCTAAAACATAACTAACAATAATCCAAAAAAAAGCAAAGGTATTGGAAACTAATTTACTTGGTTCAGAATCAAATTCAGATTGGTAAACGAAACTATATAAGAATGTAGATATAAAATAATCTATTATTCCAGCAATTAAAA